>CANHJA010000001.1 GCA_947460795.1 Bacteroidota bacterium
ATTTCGAATGATTTGCCCAGCTAAAATTCCTTTTTTTATTAATTTTAATTGAGATGTTAATGCATTATAATAAGCTACGTGATTTTCCTGCATTAATAAAATATTGCTGTTTTGATTGATAGCAACTAGACCATTCATGTCAATATAATTTGTCAAAACTTCACTTTCAATTGCTAATTTATTTTTATTTTTTTCATACGCTATGTCTTTCATTGAGCCATCTTTCTTTTTAAAACAAGCCAAAAAGAAACCTTCTCCTTTTAATTTATGTGGGAAAAATCGATAGCCTTTACCTTTGTGAATTTCACTTTCTGTTTCCACTATATTCCATTTTTCATCCAATGGTATATTACAACTTTCAACATCAAAATTTCCTAAAATATAGTCGACCATTTCTTCATTTTCTTCCTGACTAAATGAACAAGTCATATATATTAAAATGCCATCTTGCGCTATACAAGGATAGCTATCATGTAAAATACGTTTTTGTCGTTGTACACATAAATTTACATTGTCCTGTGTCCACTCGTCTAAATAACCTGGAATTCTTCTGAATAGTCCAGAACCAGAACAAGGAGCATCCACAATCATTAAATCAAAGTGATTGAATAATTTACCAAAATGAAGTGCGTCGGAATTAGAAATCCAAGTATTTATATTTCCCCATTTCGTTACATTTTCATTTAAAATATTTACACGAGTAGCAATAACTTCATTCGCAATCAACAAAGAATCTTCACTTAACAACGATGATAGCAAAGTTGTTTTTCCTCCTGGTGCAGCACATAAATCCAATGCGGTAAGTTGTTTATTAAAATCAACTAACTGTTTCAATGCAAATTCTAAAAACATCGATGAAGCCTCTTGTACATAATAAGCACCTGCATGTAACAATGGATCAGCAGTAAAATTGGGTCTGTTTTTTAAATAATAGCCATGTTCACTCCAAGGTACTTTTTCTTCAGATTCAAATTGCGTTGTCTGTTTTAATGGATTCATTCTAACCGATGTAATAGGCTCAGTATGTTGAATGTCATGAAATTCTTCCCAAGAAATATTTAATTTTTTAGGTATACTATGTTCGTAAATATGGTTTAATGTTTTCGACAATTAGGCAGTTTTAAATGTTCAATGTATTTTTAATTTCTAATTTACAAAGATGCGTTTTTTCTTTACAGGATTCATGGGAAGTGGAAAAAGTTTTTGGGCAAAAAAAATGTCTCTCAGCTTGTCTATACCGTATATTGATTTAGATGAATACATTGAAGTAAAAGAAAAAATGACAATTTCTGATATTTTCAATCTTAAAGGCGAAGCTTACTTTCGACAATATGAAAATCTTTGCCTCAAGGAAATCGTTTCCTTACATGATCATTTTATACTTTCATGTGGTGGAGGAACACCTTGTTTTCATGACAATAAAAAAATCATGAAAGCATTGGGTAAAATTATATTTCTTGATGTGTCAATTGAAACACTAACGAAAAGACTCATAGAAAATAAGGAACAGCGTCCAATATTGAGAAACATTCCAAATGATGAAATGCAAACCTACATTGAAAATTTAATGTCATTTCGCAAAACTTTCTATGAAGATTATGATATAAAAGTAGATGCTGATTTGATAAATGAAACTACCTTTGTGGATCTATTAAAACAATATGTATAAACCATCACTCATAGCAGGTACCATTTTTGCCATGACGGCAGTTGTTTTTGGTGCATTTGGAGCACATTATCTAAAAACAATTTTTACACCCGAAATTCTTTTGAGTTTCGAAACAGGTGTAAAATATCAATTTTACCATGCATTTGCACTCATTGCGTTGGGAATTTATGCGAAGTTTTCGAATCATCCCGTTCATTGGATACATCGTTTATTTACTTTAGGCACTTTGTTTTTTTCAGGTTCTATATATGTACTGTGTTATTTTAAAGCTACACTTCAAATTGGTCTCGGAGGTATAGGCATTATTACACCAATAGGAGGTTTGTTAATGATTGCTGCTTGGGCTATGTGGTTGCTAAATATCCTGAAAATTAAAGAATAGCTTTAGTTGTAGAAAAAAATCTTCAGCAATTTATTCGCCCGAACTGTTTTCATTTAGTTTATTCGCTAAATCGAATGCTTTGTTATTATTTAATTGTGCATTTTGATTATCGCCAATTTGTGCATATAATTTTGATGCAATTTGATACCATTCTGGTGTACTATTTGGATCAATTTCAATTGCTTTATTGATGGCCATAATGGCATCTTGAAATTTGCCTATATTCGCTAAACTTATTGCATAAAAGTACCAAATGTTTTCATTTGATTGATCCAATTTTAAATTATTGGCATATTTTTCTGCAGCAAAAGCAAAGTTGTTTTTTTGTAATGAATCAAATGCAATAATATCCTCTTTATTTTTTCGTTCAATAACTACGCAAAGTGGAACTCCATCTGCTTCTACTGTGTGAACTACATTCGCTGGAGGCCATTTTTTATTCAACAACATTTCAGAACTAATAAACCTTGAATAAGCGATGAAATAGTCCCAATCCGTATGGTCTCTTTCTCTCCATCTTCCATAATCAACACCAATCCAATTGGTATCATTTGCGAAGTATTTATCGCATCCACCGGCACCACTCATATTTGTTAATACTTTTATTTTTCCTTTTTTCTTTCCTTTTAAATTTTTTATCATCCATTCTCCAGCTTGTTTACCTGAATTTTGATAATAATCAGTTTCATAATATCCAAATGCGCCATTTATACCACCTACTAATTGATTGAAATAGACTACTTGATTTGGATGATTTTTAAATGAAAAAATGATTTCTGGTAATAATGTAATGAAAGCAATAAGTATCAATAAATAGGGTTTGCCTTTTACTAAATTAGTAAGCAATAAATTAAATAAAAGGGCTGCTAATACAACAATAAATGGATATACAAATAATACATGTCTCCAAGTATCATATAGAGTTGATTTGTTGTAAATCATAAATAAAAGTGGAAAAAGAAAAGAAAAAATAAGTACAATTGAATTAAATTTTCCATATTCTTTAATCGCTTTTTTTATAAAAACAAAAAATAAAATACAACTTAAAATAACAATTATAGGACTCGTAATGCCAATCCATTTAAATTCATAATACCATTTTGGAGTTTGGCTGTACATCATTTCTCCTTCGAATAATGTTTTTAATTGTACAGAAAAATTAGCCATCACTTTCAAAGATTCCAAGGGTGCTGTAAAAGGATTTTCTAAACCATAAGGCCAAAATAGTATCCCTAAAATGTATCCACCCAGGAAGGCAATAATAATTCCAGTTAAAACATTTTTTAATAATTTTTTATCTTCATTAAAATAGGATTGTACATTTTTTCTATTTATTAAATAATAATAAGCTGTAAACAATCCTATAAATACCAATAATAAAAATCCACCAGCAGGTCTTACTGCTAAAGTTAATCCAAAGCCCAATCCTAAACCGACTAAATTGCTTTTGTATTTATTTGGAAAATCAATTAAAAAGGAGATGATAAAATAGATCCCCATAACAAAACCGGCAGCAAAAGGGATGTCTTTTGGATTGTTCATACTTTCGCCAAATATTTTTGGTGAGAATACTACAAATAGCAATGCAATAATTCCAACGTACCATTTTTTGCTAATTTTAGTAGCTAATAATCCTGTAAAAATCATCAATAAAATACCAAATGAGGCATTGAAAAAATGACGTAAATTTAAAATCGGAATGGATGGAAATAACCTGTGAAAACCTTCTGTGATAAATTCAAAAAAACCACCATATAATTCAACATGAGAATATTGAAGTCCTTTCGCTGTATAATCTAATGCTTGTTTGGAATCTTTTGTAAAATAATCCCAAATATCTTGACCGTAAATAATATGTAACCATTCATCACCTGATTGCCCATATTTAGAACTTACAGTTAGCATCACAATGGATATGATTAAACTCAATGCAATGAAAATATATTTGTATGTTTTTTGTTCCATTTTTATTACAGTTTATAATTCGATTTTAATTTTAATAATTCTAAAGGCACTTTGAAATAATCGGATAATTTTATTTTTGATCCTTTTACATCGTCCCATTTTTTTATGAAAAATTCCTGTGCTATATCATTGATTTGTTGTTGTGAATAATGTTGAATGGATTTGCAAAATAATTCAATATCAAAAAACCATTTAGATTTAAAAGGAGCTGAAAAAATGATTGGTATAATAGACGGTCTGAAAAATTTAAAACCACATTGGGTGTCATAAATAGGAGTTTTAAGAATCCATACACTAACAACTGTTGCAAACATTCGGCCTAAAACAAAACGGATGAATTTTCGATGTATGTTTCCGCCCATGTGCATAATTCTGGAGCCAAATACAAATAATTTATTATTTTCATTAAAAACAGACACTATACGCTCAACTTCTTCTAAAGGCGTAGCTAAATCGGCATCTAAAAAACCAATAATGTCAAAATTGTTTTTTCCATGCAAATGGTTTATTCCATTCCGAACCGTTTCTGCTTTTCCCATATTGTGTGGGTTGTTTAGCACCTCAATTTGTAAAGGATATTTATTCGCAAATTCTTGTAAAATTGTCAAGGTATTGTCGCTGCTTCCATCATTTACAAAACAATAGTAATGGTTTTTGAATGTAATAATATCTTGTTCAAAAGAAGGAATAGAAATCCTGTTTCCTTCATTATAGCAGGGAACAACCATTCCAATATTAAAAGTTGTTGAATCTGACATTATTTAATAATTTTTCCATGAGAGACGCATGTAACTCCCATTAATTTGTTGTTTTTTAAATGATTGGCATCAAATGCCGAAATAGTATACAATACTTTATTAACTATTGGTGATGCTGGTTGCATTTCTGATGTATAATTTTTCTTTGGAGGCAACAGATTGGCAATTTTTCTCATTATCCAAACCAAAGGAAAAAGAGTGCCATACAAATAGTAAATATTGTTATAGGTGTATTTACAATTGTCCAATAAATTTTTTAAGCTAGAAATTGTATATCGTCTAAAATGTTCTAAATAAACATCATGTTGCGACCACAAGGATTGAAATGCAGGTACTGTTATGAAAAAATAATTACAATCTCCAACGCAATTGTTTTTGATCGAATTCAACATTAAATCATCATGTTCCAAATGTTCTAAAACATCCATCATAATTACCAATGTGTTTGAAATCGTATCTGGTATTTTATGTTGTTTTACCAATCTCGTGTTTTGAGAAGCAAGCATTTCTTCTTCTGTATATTCAATGTCAATTAAGTAGCACTTATTTATTTTTGTTGGAAATTCTTCTAAAATGATTCGGGCAAAAAATCCTGTTCCAGAGCCTACATCAATGATGTCATAGGTAATATCATCCGGTAGTTTTCTAAAAAAATCAAACAAAGGCAATTTCTTACTTTGATAATACCAATGCGTATCTTGATTAATCCCTGAATTAATTTCCTTTATATCCATATAATAAATTAAGCGTAAATTGTTTAGTTTGTAAATATAATTGTCTTTTATTTTATACCAACAGAAAAATGCTCAATTCTTATGCAGGCATTGAAATAAATTTACTTGGTAAGTATGAAAGTGATTAATTAATTTTAGTGATCTTAATCACATTGGTCGGTAAATGCTCTTTTACAGGCGTACTTCCTGTGCTGATTACGACTTGTTCGGACTGCAATAATCCCTTTTCCTTTAAAAAATCAATTTGATCAGAAATCATTTCATCTAAGCTATTTTCTTTGTCGTAATAAAAAGCTTGGACACCCCAACTTAAACTCAATTGATTAATCAGTGATTGTGTTTGAGTAAATATGTACAAAGGAGCGTGGGGCCTAAAACTAGATAACATAAAGCCAGTATAACCACTTTGCGTCATTCCTATAATTGCGTTGGCTTTTACATCTTCGGCTATTTTGCAGGCATTATAACATAAAGCATCCGATAAAAATGAAGGCGAGTGGGCTTGTGGAATTAAGTTTTGATGATATACTGTTTCCTCTTTTTCAACTTCTGAAATAATTTTACTCATCGTTTCAACGACCAATGAAGGATGATTTCCCATTGCAGTTTCTCCACTTAGCATAACCGCGTCTGCTCCTTCTAGTACTGCATTTGCTACATCAGAAATTTCACTTCGATTGGGTTTTACACGATCAATCATGCTTTCCATCATTTGTGTAGCAATAATAACTGGTTTAGCACGATGAATGCATTTACGCACAATTGTTTTTTGAATCATTGGAATTTGTTCTACAGGCAATTCTATTCCTAAATCGCCACGAGCAACCATTACTGCGTCGCTAGCTAAAATAATCTCACGAATATTAATTACTGCTTCAGGCTTTTCAATTTTCGCTATAATTTTCGCATTGCTTCCTTTGTCTTTCAAAATTTTACGCAAATGTGTAATATCCTTTGGTTCACGAACAAAAGAAAGTGCCACCCAATCAATATTTTCACCAATGATAAAATCAATGTCTTGCAAATCTTTTTCTGTAATGGCAGGCAAAGAAACTTTTGTTTCAGGTAGATTTATTCCTTTTTTAGAGCTTAATAAACCAGGTGTGGTTACAATTGCCGATACATCATTATTGGAGTGTATTTCTGAAATTTTTACTTCAATTTTTCCATCATCAATTAATATTTTTTCACCCACTTTCACATCATTATGAAAATTTTGATACGATAAATAAACCCGTTCTTTTGTGCCTAAACATTTTTCCGATGTAAAGGTGATTGTTTCTCCTTCTGTTAATTCTACACCATTGTTTTCAACTTCTCCTATTCGTAATTTAGGACCTTGCAAATCTCCTAAAATGGCGATATTAAATGGGTAATTTGCGTTTATTTGATTGATTAAATCAATAACTACTTTATGATCTTCATGTTTTCCATGTGAAAAATTTAATCTAAAAACATCTACGCCTGCATGTACTAGTTTTAATAATCCTTCATAAGTATTACAAGCTGGGCCTACAGTTGCTATAATTTTTGTTTTCTGATTATTTCGTTGCGTCATGATGTAAAATTAATGATTTATTTTGAGTGAATAATTATTCATTTATAAAAACTAGCTAATATATATGACACATTTTATTAAAAACAATTCAATTTTGATGAAATATTTAACTTTATTGCTATAAATTGACGTTTTTTTCATACATTTGCGCTCTTTAAAATAAAAAAAAGACGTTCAAGGTCTATAACATTGAAAAAAATATATGAAACTAGTTACAATTGAAGGACAACTTAGAAGCGATTTTGGCAAAACAGCATCCCGTCAATATCGTTCTGAGGGCAGAGTGCCTTGTGTAATCTATGGTGGGTCAGAAAACATTCACTTTACAGCTACACAAAAAGAATTAAAAGGTGTTATTTACACTGCAGAATTTAACAAAGCGGTTATTACTGTTGATGGTAAAACGTACACTTGTATTTTGAAAGATTTACAATTTAACAAAACAACAGATGTTGTTACCCACTTAGACTTTTTAGAATTAGTTGAAGGAAAACGTTTAAATGCGAACGTTCCTTTAAAATTCGTTGGTCAATCTGTAGGTGTAAAATCTGGAGGTCGTTTTGAAATCAAAATGAGTACTATCAAAGTTCGTACAATCCCTAAATATTTAACAACATCAATTGATGTAGATATTACTCACTTAGAAATTGGTAAAAATTTACGTATCGAAGATATCAAAGTTGAGAATATTGAAATTATGCACAACAAACGTATTCCTGTTGCTGCAGTAGTTACCACTCGTGCTCTTAAACAAGCTGAGAACGAAGCTGCTAAAGCGGGTAAAAAATAAGTTGATTTTTATATCAGCTAAAAAAGCGAAGATTTATTCTTCGCTTTTTTTATTTCAATAAAATTCCATTTTATCATTTAATTTCGCAAAAAATAAAATTTTATGAGTGATATGAAACTAACACAAGGAAAAATACATACGAATAAAGGAGTAATGACGTTTGAACTTTTTGACGATGCAACACCCATTGCAGTAGCAAATTTCAAAAAATTAATAGGAGTAAACTTTTACGACGGGATTAAATTTCACCGTGTAATCCCTAATTTTATGGTTCAAGCAGGTTGTCCAGATGGAACTGGTGCCGGAGGGCCTGGATACAGCATTAAATGTGAAACTAGCAACGAAAAACAATTTCACGACAGAGGCGTAATATCGATGGCTCACAGAGGTAGAGATACTGGTGGTTCTCAATTCTTTATTTGTCATAACAGACAAGGTACTGCTCATTTAGATGGTGTGCATACTGCATTTGGTAAAGTAATTGATGGATTGGATGTTTTAGATTCTATAACAGGTGGTGATGTGATGGAAAAAGTTGAATTGATTTAATAAAATCTTTCTAAAAATTGCAAGTCATACTTTTTATATTTTATTGTGTTCTCTTTTCTTATTTTTTTTATATTTATAAATTAGATAGTAATACTGGACTTTCAATAAAAATAATTGTAGGGCTTTTTTTATTTAAAATTGTTGGAGGATGTATTAACTTATATGTGCATTACAACGATTATATCACCAATGATATCGGTTTTTATTTTGAGCAATCTGTTCATGAATTAGCGAATATGAAATATAATCCCATTGCTTTTTTAAAAGAATGGTTATTTAATTGGGGCGATTCGTCAGGGAAATTAAACATGTTTGAAAAAGAAAACATGTCTTTTTGGAGTTCTATAGGAATGCAGGTGCATTATAAATACATGACATTGGCCAATATTTTTTCATTGGGTAATATTTATGTAGATGTTATTTTATTTAATGTTATGTATTTTATTGGTCAGCTGTATTTGTACAAAACACTTTATTTAAACGCACCTCATAAAAAATATCTATTTTTAGTTGTAGTATTTTTAATTCCTTCTGTTGTTTTTTGGTGCAGTGGTATCCACAAAGACGGCATCATTCTTTCATGTATTGGCTTTATTTCTTACTCTATAAATCAATTTCTAGCAACTAAAAACAGCTTGAAGTTATTTGTTGGTATTTTATTTTTAAGCCTACTTTTTATAACACGATATTTTTATTTGTTATGTATTTTTCTACCAATAATGCTTTGGATATTCACAAATAAATCGAAATACAAATTGACGATTTTTAGTGTAACTTATTTACTAGCTTTTATTATTTTATTTAATGTCAATTCGCTTTTTCCTGCTATTAAACCATTAGAATTAATTTCTAATAAACAAAAGGATTTTATAAATTTGATAGGGTATTCTGATATGGAAACTCCTTTATTAGAAAATAATTTTATGAGTTATGTGAAAAATTTTCCAACCGCTCTAAACCATATATTTTTAAAGCCTTCATTTCATTACAACGAATATTTTAAATATAAAATCTCCGCTTTAGATTCTTGGCTTGTTTTCAGCTTGATTATATTATTCAGCGTTTATATCAAAAGAAAAAATCTACACAATGGATTTTTCCTTTTTTTATTATTTTTTGGGTCAACAGTCTATTTGTTCATTGGTTATACGATTCCCAATGCTGGAGCATTAGTAAGATATAAAAGTGAATTCACAGTGGTTTTATTATCTGCATTAGTGGGCTTAAGTGAAGTTCCTTTTTTGAAAAGAATGTATTCTAAAGATATTATTTAGCTTTAAAAAGGCCATATTTTAAAATGCAATAAATAGCTCTGAAGCCATCTTTCCAGCCAATTTTTTTACCTTCTTCATATGTTCTTCCATAATAGGAAATACCTAATTCGTATATTCTTATGTTTTTTATTCTAGATAATTTTGCCGTAATCTCAGGTTCGAAACCAAATCTATTTTCTGTTAAATTTAATGATTGAAAAATATCTCTGCGAACAATTTTATAGCATGTTTCCATGTCTGTTAAATTCAAATTGGTAAACATATTTGATAATTTAGTCAAAAACTTATTTCCAATACTGTGCCAATAAAATAAAATACGATGGGGTTTTCCTCCTATAAATCTTGAGCCATAAACAACATCAGCGAAACCATTTACAATTGGTTTAAGCAACAAGTTGTATTCTTCGGGGTCATATTCTAAGTCGGCATCTTGTATGATAATGTAGTCACCCGTTGCCTTTTGAATGCCAGTTCGAATGGCAGCCCCTTTTCCTTGATTGTATGAATGTTTATAGTACGTAATCGTTATTTCAGGATTTTCTGCTTGGTATTTAATGATAGATTCTTCAGTATTGTCATTAGAAAAATCGTTGACAATAATCAATTCACGTTCAATATTATGAATTAATTCAACCGATTTAATTTTATTTAAAATAAGATGAATTGTTGAACCTTCATTGTAGGCTGGAATAATGATGCTTAATTTCATATAATGGGATGCTGTTTTGCAAATTCTATTTTGTTACTTTGTAAAAATATGTTAAATGAGTAAATTAGTAAAAGAATTTAATGATTATAGAGAAAAAATGAATGAGGTTATTTTAGGTAAACAAAATAAAGTGCTGGGACGATTGTTTAACTTAGATACCAATACCTACATGGAAGGTGCGATAGATGTAAAAACAAAAGAAATGTTAGGACTTGTAGCTTCAATGGTTTTGCGATGTGATGATTGTATAAAATACCATGTGTTACAATGCCATAAAGTTGGAGTAACTACAGAGCAATTGTATGAAATTTTTGCAGTTGCTAATATTGTAGGAGGTACGATTGTTATACCGCATACTCGACGAGCCGCTGAGTTTTGGGAAGAGTTAATAAATGAAAATTAACGTTAATTACTCTTTTATTATCTAAAAAGAAAATCCAAATTCCTTTAAGTTTTATACTGAGGAATTTGGACTTTCATTCTTTTGATTTTTAGTAGCTTAAGCCACGATATCAATATCAAAATTAACTAAATCAACAAATTGATTTAATCGGTTCATTACATCTTCATTGGTGATTTCTGTTAATCGCTCAGTACCAAATTTTTCCACTACGAAGCTTGCCATTGCAGAGCCTACTATAATTGCCGTTTTCATGTTTTCAAAAGAAATATCTTTAGTTTGTGCTAAATGTCCAATGAATCCACCCGCAAATGTATCCCCAGCACCTGTTGGGTCAAACACATCTTCTAATGGTAATGCTGGAGCAAAGAAAACTTGTTTTTCATGAAACAATAAAGCTCCATGTTCACCTTTTTTAATGATTACATACTTAGGCCCCATTTCCATAATTTTTTGAGCAGCTTTCACTAATGAATACTCACCACTTAGTTGACGAGCTTCTCCATCGTTTACCATTATTAAATCAACCATTTTAATTGTTTTCATTAATTCGTCCATGGCAATATCCATCCAAAAATTCATGGTATCCATGATAATTAATTTAGGACGATTTTTCAATTGCTCAATAATTTGACGTTGCAATGAAGGCATTAAGTTGCCCAACATTAAAAACTCACAATCTTGGTAACTCTCAGGAACTTTTGGATCAAACTTTTCCAATACGTTTAAATCTGTAATCAATGTATCTCGAGTATTCATATCCATATGATATTTTCCACTCCAGAAAAAAGATTTTTCATCTTTCAAAACTTCAACCCCTTCAAATTGAACACCACGAGCGCTCAACGCATCCAATTCTCCCTGAGGAAAATCTCCTCCAATAATGGAAATTTGTTTAATTGGCTGTGTAAAATGAGAAGCACTCCAAGCTGCATAGGTAGCGGATCCTCCAATAATTTTATCTGTTTTTCCAAATGGTGTTTCAATAGCATCAAAAGCCATTGTACCTGCAATCATTAATGACATAGTAAAATAAATTTTTGCAAAGTTAACTCTTGCGGTTAGCTTATCAAATATTTAAAGAAGGAATTAAACACACGTTATTCAGCCTTTTTATTAATTATAATGATTTTTTCATTCTTAAAATTGGTTGTCACAAACAAATAAAGATCTCCACCATCTTTAATCCCTAATTTCTTCCTTACCTCATTCGTAGAAATCGGGAAATTTCGAACAGCAATATTAGCTTGCATTTCAGGAATCATTCGAGCTATTTCTTTTTTGTCAAATTTTGTTATGGCATCAATTTTAAATGTTCGACCCGGAAAATTTTCAATTAAATTCTCAGAAGTATATAAATGTGTGTGCGGATGCAATTTTTTTAATCCCAATTGTTGTCCAATTATTTTAAACGCACCCGCTTTCATTATAGAAGCATTGGGTTCATATAAATAATAGAGTGGTTCAGCATATTCAGAAATTGTTTGTTTTTCATCTTTCAAATAATAATCAAAAATTTGCTTTCCTTTTTTATCAAAGTTAATAGTGGTTATTTTTATTTCATTTTCATATCCTTTTTCTAATAGAAAAAGCAATTCTTTGCATTCATTATCTACTGAAATTACATGTACTTCTTTTACAAATTTTAATTCGGCAATCGCTTTGGAAATATCGAGTAGAGGAGAGGTTTTAATTAAAATTTTGGATGAAAGAGTAAATAATTTATCTAAAATTGAAACTACATTGGGTTCATATTCAGTTAATGAAACAACTTTATTTCCTTGCTCATTTCTTCGAGCTGGATCAATGTAAATTAAATCAACTTTCTCATTAAATTCATTGATAAAATCAATGCTATCAATGCCTACAGCTATTTTTACATTCGTTTGATTGAGTACAAAAAAATTATGTAAATCTATTTCTGCTAATTCTTGGTTTCGTTCTATTAAAATGCCCTGCTCAAACTGTTTGGCAATAAATAAGCTGTCAATGCCCATGCCGGTAGTTAAGTCGATAAAGGTTTTTCCTTTTAATAAACTGGCTTTGTAATTGGCGGTAATTTCAGAAGAACTTTGTTCTAAACTCAAGGATACAGGAAAAATAATTTCATTGCAATTATAGATCGAAGGTAATTTTTTTTGAATTTTTTTCCTGCTTAAAACTTGGTGCCTTATTTTTTTATCAATCGATAAATTGGAAGAAATATCTTGATTGATAGTTTCTATTTTTAAAATTTGTTCTTGTTCTAAACGAGTTAAAGCAATTTTTGAATTAAAAAAAGGGGACTGTAAATCTAACATTTCTCTCTAATTGTTATTGATAGTCTTATAGACTTTGAAGCAAATGAATTATAAATTTCTTGCTACAATTTCTGCAATATCCAATACTTGTATTTCATCTTCCTTTTCGTTGTTTTTAACCCCATCATTTAACATGGTTAAACAAAATGGACAATTGGAAGCAACTACTGTTGCTCCTGTTTCTAAAACATCTTTTGTGCGTTCCATATTGATGCGAATACTTCCAGGTTCATCTTCTTTAAACATTTGAGCGCCACCTGCACCACAACATAAACCATTTGTTTTACAACGTTTCATTTCCACCAATTCTGCATCCAATGTTTGCAAAACTTCTCTAGGAGCTTCATAAATATTGTTTGCACGACCTAAATAACAACTATCATGATACGTGATTTTTTTTCCTTTAAACTCGCCACCGTCTTTTGTTTTTAATTTACCTTCATTTATTAATTGTTGTAAATAAACAGCATGTGAAATAACTTCATAATTACCTCCCAATTCTGGGTATTCATTTTTTAAGGTATTAAAACAATGAGGACAAGTTGTAACAATTTTTTGTACGCCATACATATTCATTAATTGAATATTGTTGTACGCCATCATTTGAAATAAAAATTCATTTCCTGCACGACGAGCTGGATCACCTGTACAACCTTCTTCTTTGCCCAAAATAGCAAATTTAGTTCCTACATGATTTAATATTTCTACAAAAGCTTTTGTTACTTTTTGTGCTCTGGCATCAAAACTACCAGCACATCCAACCCAAAAAAGGATTTCTGGTGTTTCATTGTTTGCTTGAAATTCGGCGTATGTTCTAACTGTCATTTTTATAATTTTTTTATTTTTTCAATGGAATTTTAGTTTCTAAATTTAATTATTTGTCCAAGCATCTCTGTCATCCGGACTAAATTTCCATGGGGCCATGTTATTTTCAATATTGCTGAACATTCCATTCCACTCTTGTGGAGCATTGCTTTCTTCCATTACCAAATTTCTGCGTAATTGCATAATAATGTCTAATGGTGAAATTGAAACTGGGCATTCTTGTACACACGCATTGCAAGTTGTACATGCACGAAGCTCTTCTACAGTAATGTAATCATGCAACAATGTTTTGCTGTCGTCTTTAAATTCTTTGTTTATATTGATGTTTTTACCAACTTCTTCTAATCTATCACGAGTAGCCATCATTATTTTTCGAGGAGATAATTTTTTATCAGTTATGTTGGCAGGACAAGCTGCTGAGCATCTTCCACATTCTGTGCAACTATATGCATCCATCAAATTTTTCCAACTTAAATCAAATACATCTTTCGCACCAAATTTCATTACTGCATTGGCATCTGTTCCAGTAGGAGCTAGCTCGGGTTGCATCATGTATAATACTTCATTTTGAATTTCAGGCATATTCGCAATTTTACCTTTTGCATCCAGTCGAGCATAAAATGCATTCGGAAACGCAAGAATTACATGCAAATGTTTCGAATAAGGTAAATAATTCATGAATAGGAAAATACCTATGATGTGCATCCACCAAGAAGCACGTTCAATACCCATTAATGACCCTTCGCCCAATCCGCTAAAAATAGGTGCAATGAATTGAGAAATCCAAAAAGGAGAAGTTTGTGTGTAATGTTCAGCATGTAAGACTTGTAAATTAATATCAACTGCGTTCATGATTAAAAACAAACTCATCAATACGATTTCAAATACCAAAATTAAATTGGCGTCGTTTCTTGGTTGTGCTTCCAATAATTCACCTCTATTTAAGCGATTTACTTTCGTTACATTTCTTCTAATTGCGAAAATTACGCAAGCTACTAATACTAAAAGCGCTAATATCTCAAAACAACCTATTAGGAAATCATAAAAACCGCCCAATAATGGAGCAAATAATCGATGATGGCCCGTAATTCCATCTAAAATAATTTCAACAATTTCTATATTTATGATAATAAAACCTACATAAACAAAAAGATGTAAAACAGCCACTAATGGGTTTGAAAACATCTTTTTTTGACCTAATGCATTCATCATTACATTTTGCCACCGCTGTTTTGGTTGGTCAGTTAAATCTTCGTCTTTTCCTAATAAAATATTCCTGCGAATTTCCATTACTTTTTTTGAAAATAAGAAAATGGCAATTGCAGAAATAATAATAAATGCTATTTGTTGAATAATCATCATATAAATAAATTAGTATAGCTTTTAGCTGACTACAAAAATAATCGGAATGTTTACAATTGCAATCATTTTATTTATATAAAATTCAATAATTTACGTATTAAATTTAAATGGTTAGTAAAATGAAAGTAATTAAAGTATTAACAGCCTATAAATATTGATTTATAAGCAACTTTTAGTTCAATTTTTACTGGTATTCATTTTAATTGATAGACTATTGAATTTTATTTTTTTGAGATCTGAAAACAAATAAAATTCTTTACTTTTGAAGCTCCAAACAAGAAAATATAATATGCCTCATATACAATTGTTAGATTCGTCAAAAGCTCAACAAATCATTAAGCGCATGGCTTATGAAATTTATGAAAATAATATTGATGAAAAAGAAATTACCCTAATTGGCATACAAGAAAGAGGTGTAGATATTGCTCATCTATTACAAAAAGAAATTGAGGAGATTTCAAAACTAAAAATAGTGACCGCTAGCATCGACATCGATAAAAACAACCCTTTAAATCCTAAAATCACAGATAAAATTAAAATTGCAAACAAAAATATTATTGTTGTAGATGATGTAGCGAATTCTGGTAAAACGATATTGTATGCCTTGAAATGCCTTTTGCATGAGATTCCTAAAAAAATTCAAATAGCGGTTTTAATTGATAGAAAACACAAATTATTTCCTATATCCTCTGATTTCATAGGCATGCAAATTTCTACCACGTTGAAAGAGCATATCAAAGTGATCGTAGAAAAAGGGAATATTGTTGCAGCGATTTTAGAATAATTTTATTGTAGATATTCATAAGATTGGATTGCTTTTCACGAACTATTTATTCAGTTTCTTTTTTCATGCCAAATTTTTCTCGAATCTTATCAAACTTTTTATCATTCCAATTAATTAATATGTAGAAATATTCCTTTACTTTTTCAGGATTTTTTTCTACATAATCTTTAAACTGACTATAAATATCATGATGAAATAATGTGATAAAAACATAGCATTCTAAATATCCCATTTTTTGCATTGCCCGAGCAAAAGGGAAATATTCTTTGTCTGTTTTATTCAACATTTTTTTCCAAGAATATATTTCTGCGTATTTTTCAATTGATTTTTCATTCGGCTTTCGTATCCCTAAACTGTCGTATTTATTAAAAACATCCGCTTTGGTTTCTTGGTAATGCCACCAAGGAGTTTTCTTTTCCGCTACAATTTCTTCAAAATTATAAATTGTACTAATCGGGAAAACCTCTCTACTAATCCATTGATTGTCAAATTGAGTTCCAGATTTATTTACTGAGCGCTTTAAAAATGCAAAAAATTGATGTTCCGGATAAACCATAATGGCTTCTATAATGTGTGAAGCGGCTTCTGTATAATTCCCAACTGAATAATTATATAAAGCGAGTTTCTCAAATGCATCGGGTAAATTAGGATTTATATAGGTAGCCGTTTGAAATTCTTTAATGGCTGCCGTGTCGTTGTTTAAAAGAAAATAACAATTTCCTAAATAAATATGGGCGTTGTAAAATGGAGGGTATATTTCAATTGTCTTTTGCAACAAAGAGGTTGCTAAAGGAACATTTCTTGCATGAAATTCTACTAACGCTTCATGGTATAAATCGAGGGCTTCATCGGGTGCAAATAAATCAGTATTAATTGTATCTATTAAAAATGTTCTTAAATAATAGGATGCTGAATCTACTATATTTAATTGTCTTGTTGCTTTTCTACAATTTTGTAAAAAATCATATTGATATGTTTCGTAAGGAATTATTGCCAAACTTTCTAGGGTCTCTGCTTCTCCTCTTAAATCTTTAAATGCTCTTTTTAATTCTTTCGAATCTCCATTTGGTTCGTTTTCTAGTAAGTTACTTTTATTGCTAGAAGTGTCATTTTCTTCTTCAATATCAAAAGGTGTTTGAGATGAAAAATCTTTTTCTATTTTGCTCGATTTTTTATTTGATGGTTCATTATCTCTATTTAATCCAAAATCGGATAGTGTTGCTGGCTTTTTACTGATATATTGAAGGGTGTCATTGGTTTCAAAGCCATCTGTTGTATCTTGTTCAATATTAGCAGTTTTAGAAGTAGGAATGCCCTCCAGGATGTATGCTTTTTTAATATCTCGCAATACTTGACGTTGTACTTGGACCAATGCTTCATGGTAATAAGCATCGTTTGGATGCTCTTTTACTAAATCTTTTAAAATTCGTTCTCCTTCGTAAATTTTAAAGTTGTTGAGTAATTTTTTTGCCCTAATAACTCTTCTTTTCTCCGAATCTGGTATTTTAGGGTCTACTACTTTCTGCGCAAATCCTAAGTTGGATATTAAAAAAAGTAACGTATATAAAAGTAGGTGCTTCATTAATTTGACAGTAAAAAACTGTTCACAAAATAACATTTTTTATTTTATTAATAGCCAGATTGAGTTAAGTATTTCTTTGCTAATTCAAAGTCTTCTGGGGTATCAATTGATATTCCAATTTCATTTACAACAGCCATGTATACATTCATCCCATTTTCAAGCATTCGTAAGTTTTCTAATTTTTCGGTTCGTTCAAGTTGTGATATAGGCATTTGGGTAAATGCTAATAAACTTTCTTTTTTGAATGCATATACACCTATGTGTTTATAAAATTGTTGGTTGCTTTTTTCATCTCTCACATAAGGAATTGGAGAACGAGAAAAATACATGGCTTTGAAATTTTTATCTACAACTACTTTTACACAATTTGGGTTTTGTATGGTGTCATTGTTTGTGATTGGTAAAATTAAAGAGCCAACATCTACCATTGAATTATTAAATAAAGCAATTACTTTTTCAAGTGCGTCTTTTGAAATAAATGGTTCATCGCCCTGCACGTTTACAATGATGTCTGCATCAATTGTTGTTGCTATTTCAGCTATTCTATCTGTTCCACTTTCATATTCTTTTGAGCTTAAAACGGCTTTGCCTCCATTTTTTTGTATTTCATTGAATATGGTTTCTTCATCACAAACAACGATCACATCGTCAAATAAATTCATTTTTGTTATGGCCTCATAGGTTCGAAGAATTATTGTTTTGCCATCCAGTTCTTTCATTAATTTTTGAGGAAATCTTGATGCATTTAAGCGGGCAGGAATTAATGCAACTATTTTATTTGTTTGATTTTCTTTTTTTTGATAGTTAAAAATATATTCAATTGTGGCAAATATCATTAGGGTGATGATAGTGCCTGCAATGCTCCCAGCGTATATATCTTCAAAAAAATGTTGTCCTAAATAGATGCGTGAAAATCCAACGCACAATGCCAAAACAAAAAACAGGAGTGACCACTTTTTGTATTGTTTTGGTAAAAACAATGACAATAGCATGAAAAACCCAAAAGCCCCTAATGTATGGCCAGAAGGGAAACTGTTGTTTAAATAATTATCCAACCAAGAAACTGTTTGAACTTTTGACAAACCATAATATGAAATCGGCCTTGGTCTATTGAAAAAATATTTAGTATAATAAATGATAGTAGGTATTGATATGCCAAATACTAAACTGGTAATTATATATTGGCGATTTCGATAAATAGGAATTATTAATAACCAAATTAATAGGATGGCAATTACATCACCTCTTCCATAAGCGCTAAATACATCGTTTAATATATTTAATGTGGGTGTATGTGTATGATTGATAGGAAAAAATAATTCGTCTTTTGTTTTTATTAATAACAAAGCGCCTCCCAATAAAAACCAAATGAGTGCAGGAATTATAAAATATAAATTATTTAAAATAGACTCTTTAATTATTTTTTTCAAAATGAATTATTTTTTAATTTTTAAAAACGTTCGTAATTTTTCTATCATTTTTACATAAGATTCTTTGCTCATTAATGGAGAATCATTATTGGCTTTGATGGTTAAAAATATACCGATCATTGCTAAAATTACGGATGGAAACCACATGCCCAATGGGACAGAAACCACGTTTTCTTTAGCGATATTTTCTCCTATGGTATTCATGAAATAATATATAATAAAAAAAGTAATCGCTATAATAAAAGGCATTCCTAAGCCCCCTTTACGAATGATAGAGCCTAATGCAGCGCCAATTATAAAAAGCAAAATACATGCTGTTGGTAAGGTAAATCGTTTGTGAATGGCAATGCTGTGTTCCGTTAAATTGATGTAATGAATTTTAATATTTTGTTTATTTACTTCCAGCATGCTTTTTATACTTCTTGCCGAAACTTCTGCTGAGGTTAATACTCGTCCGAATAAACTGTCAGGTATTCTCTTGTAAAAAGAATCTTTATTATTGATAGAAGTTTTTGCAAATTTATTTTTTGTGTTTTTTGATGTATCATTTCTGGCTACATAAATGGCTGGGTAAAAGAGTTCTTTGGTTGAATTGGAGAGCCTAGCAATATTCATTTTTGTGGTATCAATTTGTTCTGAAATTTGCTCAAATGTCATCACATCCCTCATGTTTTTAAAATAATTTTCATCTGTTTTAGGCATTTTAAAATCAGATAAATCAAAAACTTTTTTCCAGTATTTAAATCCTAACCGAATTTGTTCATGTTCGTCTATATTTTTAGGTGTTTTTTCTTCGTATCTCCATCCATCTTCGAGTTCAAATATTAAATAACGCTTGTCATCAGACACATATATTTTTCCTTTTTTAGCAATAATTACTTTATCGTTTCCTCGTCCAGATGTGTGATCGTATATTTTAATATCGTGCACCGTTTTATCGTCTGCATCTTTTTTAGAAATGTAAATGGTATGATTTGGAATATCTTTATAAAAAGTGCCAGCTTTAATAGCCACTACTGGTTTTTTATTTTGTATATCGTAAAGTAATCGTGTTGCTTTTAATTGAGCTCTCGGAATAACATAATTATTAAAGGCAAAAGATCCAACAGATATCATAATAATAAACACCAACAATGGTTTTGAAAACTTGGCCATTGAAATGCCTGCAGACTTTACGGCTGTTAATTCAGATGTTTCCCCTAAATTTCCATAGGTCATAATGGCTGCAAACAATATACCTAAAGGCAGTGCAATAGGAACTAGGGTGGTAGAAAGCAATCCTAAAAATTGCATAATAGTGAGTACATCCAATCCTTTACCTATGAATTCATCAATCCAAACCCACATAAATTGCATCACAAAAATAAACCATGTAACCATAAAGGCTCCTAAAAAAGGAGGTATAAATGATTTAATTAAAAATTTATGGAGTGCTTTCAATTATCTTTATTAAGTGTATGAGCAAATTTAGTTTTTACAAAACAGAAATTAGTTAAAGAATGCAAAAAGATTTAAAATAAATTTTAGAATTGTAAAATGTCATTTAAAAAGTTTGTTGATTTACTGAGTAAATAAATAATTTCATAAAAAAAACCAATTGAAAGTACAACTGGTTTTCTTATTGATAAATATTTATTATATTATTAACTCCCTACACGATGCATTAAATCATGAATTTGTGCATCCCAAAGTAATTGTTGGTCTGCCACTTCATTTTTTTCTGCAAAATCTGTGATTGTTAAAATCGTTTCATTTGTTACTGGGCTTTTTTCAATTCTGAATTCAAAATATTCATCTTCTTCCATCCAATCCCATTTAAATACTACATATTCGTTTTCTTCAGCTGCAATCAGTTCTGCGTATTCTTCACTTCCTTTCCATGAAAACACAAATTTAGTTTCGCGTTGTTTCACTTTTTCAGCAAACCATTCTCCTAATCCTGCAGGAGTAATAAGAAATTCGTATAAAATTGTTGGGGAACATCTTATAGAATATTCTTTGTTATATTTAATTCTTTTAGCCATGATTACTTTATGGATACAATAATAACATAATTATTGAACTAACAAAATTATTTTTTAATTATTTTATAATTTATTTACACACCAAAAAAACATTTTGCTTTTAAATTCATTAACAATACATTTGCGAATCATTGGTCACTTACTGCCATTTAATTATTTCTTAACAAATAAATTATTATTAACGAAAAATTTTATACATTATGTCAATGCGCCAGCTAAAAATTACTAAGTCTATCACGAATCGTGAAAGCCAGTCGTTGGAGAAATATTTACAAGAAATTGGAAAAGTAGATCTAATTACCCCTGAAGAAGAAGTTATTTTAGCTATTAAAATTAAACAAGGTTGTGCTAAAAGTTTAGATAAGTTAACCAAAGCCAATTTGCGTTTTGTGGTTTCTGTTTCTAAACAATATCAAAATCAGGGTTTGTCTTTAAGCGATTTAATAAATGAAGGAAATTTAGGATTGATAAAAGCTGCCCAACGTTTTGATGAAACAAGGGGTTTTAAATTTATTTCCTATGCTGTTTGGTGGATTCGTCAATCTATTTTGCAAGCCCTTGCTGAACAAAGTAGAATTGTTCGTTTGCCATTAAATAAAGTTGGACTTACGAATAAAATTAACAAAGCCTACTCTCAATTGGAACAAGAGTTTGAAAGAGAACCTTCTCCAGAAGAATTGGCAATTGTATTAGAAATGAATGCAGAGGAAGTGAGAAATACCATGAGTTCATCTACTCGACATGTAAGTATGGATGCTCCTTTTGCCAATGGCGAAGAAAATACATTGCTTGATATATTAAACAATCCAAACTCCGAAAGTGCTGATTTAGCTATTGATCATGATGAATCTTTAAGAGATGAAATAGATCGTTCCTTAAGTACATTAACCGATAGGCAAAAAGATGTTTTGAAATATTTTTTCGGGATAGGATTAGATAATCCGATGAGTTTAGAAGATATAGGTGAACAATTTGGATTAACTCGTGAGCGAGTTCGTCAAATCAAAGACAAAGCCATCACGAAGCTTCGTTCAACTTCTCGAAGTAAATTGTTAAAAAACTATTTAGGCAATTAAATTTAAAGAGATAAATAAAAAAGGTGCAAAATTATTTGCACCTTTTTTAATTTAACGAATATGTTTTAAACATTTGATTTACTGATATTTCTGTAAGGAAATGAATTGAAAATATGACGTTTTGCAAATCTTCCAACCGTTGGAGAGTTTACCATTTTGATGTAAGTATTTTTAGGAACACCATAATATTCATATACTATACCTTCTTGAAAAGTAATTTTTAAAGTTGTGCCACTGTGAACAAAATCATCCATAAACATAGAATTGGTGATCTTAGTGTATTCTTCCATATTCGCAGCATGCGTTTCAGGATGAATGCCAACTAAACAATGGTACGCTTCAATAATTTTTTGACTCTTCAAATCCGCTTCGGCTTTTTTTACTTCGTCGTCAGCAAATTTATCTGGATGCCATTCTTTAATTAAGTTTCTGTATTTTACTTTTAAATCGGCTAATGTTGTTGCTGGTGTTGCTTCAAACATTTTTTTATAACTAATAATCTTGTGCATAATTAATCTTGATGAATTTTAAGTTGGCAAACTTATTGTTTTACATTCATTATTACAATAAAACACCACTTCATTAGGAATTAATTATTAAATGATTCCTTTTTTATTTACCTTGTTTATAAATTAATCTACCTAAAATTAATGATAAGATGATATTAAAGTAATATTTTCACAATATAAATTATTAAAAAAGATGTTCAAAAAAATATTGACTTTAAGTGTAGCTTTATTGTTAGTTACAATTGTTATGAAAGCGCAACAATGGAATGGCTACTTTTTAACCTCAGCAAAAAACTCTACTTCAGCTACATTATATGATACCTCATGGAATGTACATAAAACTTGGACTGGTTTAACAGGCTCTACAGGATACTCATCTTATTTAATGCCAGGTGGATATTTATGGAGAGCTGCTAAAGCTTCTTCAGGATTGCCTATGGGTGCTCCTGGTGGACCAATTTGTGGAAGAATTACAAAGCATGCTTACAATGGAACTTTACTTTGGGATTATAGTATCACCGGTACTGATTTCGTTTCTCATCATGACATAAGACCATTGCCAAATGGAAACGTATTGGCAATCGTTTATGAGAAAAAAACAGCTGCACAAGTTGCGGCAGTTGGTGGTACATTAACTACAACAATGTGGCCCGATAAAATTATTGAAATTAAACAAACTGGGTTAAATACAGGAACTGTTGTTTGGGAATGGCATGCATGGGATCATTTAATGCAAAATACAAATTCTGCTTTGCCAAATTATGTAAGTTCTTTGTCTGCACATCCAGAACTATTAAATATCAATGCCAATTCTACATCTGATTGGTTGCATACCAATGGAGTAGATTATAACCCGATGTTAGATCAAATATCTTGGAGTTCTCATAATCAACATGAGTGGTATATTATAGATCACAGTACAACCTCAGCTGAAGCTGCTTCACATACTGGTGGAAATTCAGGTAAAGGTGGCGATATATTGTATCGTTGGGGGAATCCTCAAAACTATGGAGCAGGAAACGCTTCTAATAAAATTTTAAATGTTACCCATGATGCGCATTGGGCAGATGAATTTTCTACTGTTCCAGGTCGTTTATGTGGTTATAACAATGCTGGAGTTTCAAATAATCAATCTTCTGCAGACCAAATAGTTACTCCAATCAGTGGATACAATTATACCATCACATCTGGCTCGGCTTATTTGCCTACAACCTATAATCATAGGAATACCGTGAGTGGTATGTATAGTAGCAATGAAGGTGGAACACAACAATTGCCAAATGGAAATGAATTAGTAGCCTCGCCTGTAACCAATATGATCAGAGAATTTAACGCAGCAGGTGCAGTTGTATTCAGTCATTCAGCTTCTGCTTCTAAAACAAAAAAATACAGTGCATGTTTTATAAATAATGAGCCACCAGCTATTCCTACTATTACGGCCAATGGAAATGTATTGTCTTCTTCTCCAGCAAACGAATACCAATGGTATATGAACGGACAAAAAATTGCAGGTGCTACGAGTCAAACATACACTGCAACACAAGCAGGTAACTACCTTGTTCGCATTACCGATGCAAATGGTTGTGTATATCAATATTCATCTGCTTATGTTCAATTTCCTTTAGGAATGATTGATGTTAATTTCAATGATAAATTGAATGTGTATCCTAATCCTACAGCTGGTATTGTGCACATTAAAGAAGCTAGTTTATTTGGAAAACAATACAGTATTCAAGTAATTAATAACCTAGGAACTTTAGTGAAAACATTTTACAATGCAGAAACAATCGACATTTCATCTTTGGCGAATGGAAACTATTTTATTCGTTTAATAAGCAATGAAGGAACGGCAACCAAACAAATTTCTTTAAATAAATAAATTAAAAAGTATGTTCAAAAAAATAATTTCTGCAATTTTATTCTTGGTCATTTTTTCACCCATTGCAAACGCTACATATGTTCGTTTTGCAGTAAATATGAAAGGTTCTGGAATGATTAGTTCCAACGATGCCTACATGACTTCTACTTTTCAAGATGAAATAGGAATGGGCGGAGATTTAACTCATGGCTATTTGCATTTAATACAAAGCACCACTGATACAAATATTTATTACGCAACATTTAATATACCTGCGAATCAACTATTTGAATATCAATTTGAAATGGGAATTACTGGATATGATTTAGAAAACATTCCGATTGAGTCTCAAAGTTTAGCGAATGGATACAGGTGGTTATATGTAGATTCTATGATCAATGACACATTAAATATGCCAGCTGTTTTTTATAGTGGAAACAATACAGCAACAGATACGATGTATCGTTTCAAAGTAAATATGTCTAATGAAATTGTAACTGCCAACGATGTTCGAATTGGTGGCTCATTTCAATCTACTTTAGCTAAAATGTATAGTTTTGGAAATGGTATTTATGAATACATGGCTTGGTTAACTCCTAATTCAGCAGTTACTTACAAATATTTTAATGGCAATAATACAAATCCAGAAACCGTGCCCAACAGTTGTACTTCAACTGGAAATAGAGAGATTAACAGTGTTACCAATGCTCAAATTTTACCTACGGTTTGTTTTAGCAGTTGTGTAAATTGTGTTCCATTATATACAACCAATGTCAATAAAAATAATGGCATTACATTGTCTCCCAATCCGATGTCTACCAATGCTGTTATTACATTCAACGATCAAGCATTATCTCATTCAATATCAATAATAGATATTTATGGTAGAACGATCAAACAATTCAAAAATATCTCAACACAGTCATTTTCTATCAATAAAGAACTGATGCATGCGGCATGCTATTTATTACAAATTGTAAATGATAAAAATGAGCAAACCACATTGAAATTAATCGTAGAATAATTTTTTAATAACAGTTAGAGAACACTGAATGAATCACATTTTTTGGTGTTCTTTTTTAATTTTACAAACAACATGAAACCGCAACATTTTTTAATCTTATTATTCAGTTTGTTTTTTTCGACAGCAAAATCTCAAACCTTCTATGATATTAATGTCGTTCAAGATATTGAAATCAGTTTCCCTCAATCTAATTGGGATTCTATCATGGATGTAAATAAAAGTACAACCGAAGATTATTTAATGGCAAACTGGGTTAAAATCAATGGGGTTCAATATGACAGTGTAGGAGTGCGCTTCAAAGGGAATAGTTCATATAATGCGAACAGCAGTAAAAATCCATTAAACATTTCATTGGATGAATTTAAAAAACAAAATTACGAGGGATTTGAATCCATAAAACTCAGCAATGGGTATGGCGATCCTTCATTTATTAGAGAAGTATTGGGCTACGGAATTTTACAAAAATACATGCATTGTCCTAAAGCTAATTTCGCAAAGGTTACCATCAATGGTATGTATTATGGTGTTTTTACCAATGATGAAAGCATCGATAAAAAGTTTATTGCCGATCATTTTTATAGCAACGATCAATGCTTTATTAAATGTTCTTCCTCATTGTCGCCATCAGCGGCCTCTAAAAATAGTTTAAAATATATCAATGCCAATAGTGCCAGTTATTCTTCTACATATGATATGAAATCGGATACAGGTTGGAATGCTTTTATTAATTTATGCGATGTAGTAACGAACAATACAACTGAGTTGCCTTCAAAATTAGATATGGACAGAGCCATTTGGATGTTGGCTTTCAATAACTTATTTGTAAACTTAGATAGTTACAGTGGAGTATATGCCCAAAATCACTATGTGTACCAAGATCATACCAATCATTTTAATCCAATTGTTTGGGATTTAAATATGTGTTTTGGAGCATTCCCTTTTGCCGGACAAGGAACAATTGGCATCGGACAAAAAACACTCACCGAGTTAAAAGAATATTCGCCATTTGCACACGCAACCGATATTGCTTGGCCTCTAATAAATGATGTATTGGCAGATACTACTATGAAAAGAAAGTATTTAGCCCATTTAAAAACGATGCTTTCAGAAAATATCATTAATGGAAATTATCTAAATGATGCAATGCAATATCAATCTATTGCAGACAATGCATTGATTGCAGATTCTAATAAATTATTTACGTATCAGCAATTTCAAAATGGACTTAATACCGATGTCATTTTTGGTAACTTTACGGTTCCAGGAATTGCTAATTTATTAGAAGCCCGTAAAATATATTTACAAACGATTCCTGAATTAACGGCTACAGAACCTACAATCAATACTCCCGTTTTTAGCAATGCATCACCTGCTATAAATGCCAATGTCAACGTAGCAGTTACAATAATGAATGCCAATACTTCAAGTGCCTATATTGGTTATCGATATGATGTGAAAGAAAAGTTTAGCAAGTTGCCATTGTTTGATGATGGAATGCACAATGATGGAAGTGCCAATGATGGGGTATATGGAAATGCCTTCACGATGACAGGCGCTGTTATGCAATATTATGTGTATGCTGAAAATTTATCGATCGGAAAATTTTTACCTGCAAGAGCAGAGCATGAATTTTTATCATTGAATGCTATTACTACAGTTCCTCAAATAGGGGATGTTGTCCTCAACGAATTTTTAGCACAAAATGATCATTGGAATCTTGATGAATACAGTGATCGAGAGGACTGGATTGAATTATATAATAAAACAAATTCAGTATTGGATTTGAGTAATGTATATCTATCAAACAAGGCCAATACAATTTCTAAATGGAAGTTGCCAGCAGGTACCACAATAATGCCCAATGGTTATTTAACTATTTTCGCAGATGACGATTCATTGGAACAAATCTTTCATACCAATTTTAATTTAAGTAAAGACTCTGGAACAATAATTCTCAGCAATGGAAATGTTATTTTAGATTCCGTAAATTATTACACGCAATTAAGCGACACTTCTTGGGGGCGTTTGCCCAATGGTACTGGAAATTTTACGTATTTAATTCCTACCTACGGGTATGAAAATAATCATTTCCCATTGGCTAGCAGTTCAATTTTTTCTCCTAAAACAAACTTTGTACTTTATCCAAATCCTGCCAATAACTCAGTGACTGTAACATACAATGGAAGAAAAAAAGTAACTGTTTTAAATATTTTGGGACAACCAATCTATACAGGAAGTGCCAACAACAGCTTGCAAATAAATACGACCAATTGGATAGGAGGGATGTATTTTGTAACCTGTGGAAATGCAACTCAAAAACTGATGATCGTAAAGTAAATACTTGTTTAATACAGCATTGTTAATCGCTATGAAATAAACCAAAGGCTAATTTTCAATGGTTTTGAAGTACAGGATAATTGCAAGGAACTATTTTAGTTAACCAGTTGTTTATTTAATCCACTGTAATATGTAAACATCCATTCTTCTCAAATTTTACATAACATTTCTTCATATTATGCAATGAGTCAAGCGCTTGAATAAAATTTTTACACTGCTTTTTATTTTCTCTAAATGCACGATAACTTATGTCAAAGGTTTTACCTTTTAAATGTGCACTTGTTTTAATTGCATTCTTATTTTTGCGCATTAATTTTCTAACTGACTCTAATGTTCTTGTAGTACTAGTTATTTCAAATGGAACATATGGAATTGAATCTTTTGAACAATTACACATGTATAACTTTGAAAGTTCTTGAATGAAATCAAAACCTCTTGGCAAAATATAAGGCCTAGATGACTCAGATTCTCTAATGGTATAATAATTATTTGTCTTTAGTTCTAATAAAATTGAATCTTTTAGTAGGTTATCTAATTTATTAAAATCTTCTTGAGGCTCTATGCCTTGTTTGTTTGAATAGGCTTTTTCATGATCTGCCACTAAATCATTAAATAAATTTGGACAATTAATACATTCTGCAGATTGAAAGCCACTGCTATTTTTATAATATCCAAAAATGGCTTTCATTTTTCGAATTATTTTTTTTCTAAAAGGAATTAAACAAATAATTACTACTAAAACAACAATTATAATTTTACCGATGTCTTTTTTTAATATTTTCATTTTTAGGTTCTAAATTTTGTAAAAGGTATTTTAGAATTGTTATCTAGTTTTATTGGGAGAAGTATTGTATTCACATAACATTTGAAAAAAGTATAAGTTATGTTAGCACTTTAGTTATCTTCGCTTTCAACCGTTTTGTTCAATCTTGAAATAAGATTAAACTTTTTAGTTTTTTCGTCAAACTTATAAAAGTAATAATGCAAGTCTATTTTTTTTTCATCCTTTTCATTCATTAGCGTTTCGTATGTGTAGAATAAATAGCTATTTTTTTCATATCTAATATTCTCATTATTGTCATAATATACACCTCTATATGAGTGTTCAGTCGGTATAGAATAAATCAAACCTGTATTCCTATCTACCATTACTCCATTACTACAGCCAGTGCCGCATCCCCATAATATGACAACATAATGTCCACCAAAGTCAACATTTGTGTTGTTATATCCTTCTGTTATTGCTGTTCGAAATTTTCTTCCAAGTTTGTGACTATATAAATTTAGATTTGCTTTCTTGCTATTAGAGATTTTGGCTGGATAATTTTCAAACTTAACTCCTCCTACTGATTGTGAAAAAATGCTTGTATAGAAAAACACACATGCTATAGCCAAGATGATTTTTGATAGTTTCATTTTTTTTATTTTTTTATTTTGAAGTGATTAAATAATCAATATTTTAATAAATGAATTCCATAGGAAGGTACATTTAAAAATATATTTCTTTACAGTATATAAATGCCTATTTTACTCGTGTTTGTAGAACTAAATTAATTTTATTTCTCAATATCCTATTTTTCCAGCTCCCGTGTTTCTATTATATTTGACAGTATAAGGATAGACTTGTTCCGACATTCCATCGTCACCAGGTTTTTTAATTATTTGTAAACTTGTTTTTTCGCCTTTTGCATTTTTAAGTGTAAATACTTGGGAGTATTTACTTTTACTAAAAGAGCCAGTCATCTTTAAACTTTCATATATTTCCATACCCGCTATTGCAAATATTACTGAATTTTCTAAAATGTAGATATCCCAAAATGGCTCAGTCCCAAATCCATGAAACAAGACTTTTATTTTTTTATTTTGAATATCAGTGTACGTTTTTTTAGGGGACTGTGCAATTGTACATATAAATGAACAAAGAATTGCAATTAATAATATTATTTTTTTCATTTTTTGTTTTTAATTTTTCCTATTTTTTAATTTTAGAATTACGCTTATTTTTTAAAATAAATAATTGTATAGTTTACAAAATTAATTCTTTCTGTGTATATAAAAAATATCAGATTTGGTACAATTATTAATTTTTCAAGTGGATATTTTTTATTTGGGGGATGTAAAATGTTCATTTAATCCTCCAATAAAAAAGTCCCGATTGCTCGGGACTTTTATTTTATACTTTCAAATTGAATTATTCTTCAATTCTTTTACCTTTTGATTTAGCAATAATTTCTTCTGCTACGTTATTTGGAGCAGGAGCATAATGACTAAATTCCATCGCGTTACTTGCACGACCAGATGAAATAGAACGCAATTGAGTAACATAACCGAACATTTCAGATAATGGAACTTTCGCTCTGATAACTTGCGCACCAGCTTTAGAATCCATACCTTCCAATAATCCACGACGACGATTTAAGTCACCTGTAACGTCTCCCATGTATTGGTCTGGAGTTACTACTTCTACTTTCATGATTGGCTCAAGTAAAGTTGGTTTTGCTTTACGTCCAGCTTCTCTGAAACCTTGACGAGCACACAACTCAAAACTCATTGCATCAGAATCCACATCATGGTAACTACCATCAAATACTCTGATTTTCATATCTACAACTGGATACCCAGCTAATACACCATTGTTCATTGCATTTTCAAATCCTTTTTGAATAGCAGGTAAGAACTCTTTAGGGATAGAACCTCCAAATAATTCATTCACGAATTGGAATGATTTACCGTCGTTTTCTTTTAACCATTCTGCATCAGCAGGCCCAATTTCAAATTGAATATCGGCGAATTTACCACGACCACCAGATTGTTTTTTCAAAACTTCACGGTGTTCAACTTTATTTTGGAATGCCTCTTTATAAGCAACCATTGGAGCTCCTTGGTTAACTTCCACTTTGAATTCACGACGCATACGATCTACAATGATTTCAAGGTGTAACTCACCCATACCACTTAAGATAGTTTGTCCTGTTTCTTCGTCTGTTTTAACACGCAATGTAGGATCTTCCTCTACTAATTTAGCGATAGCCATACCCATTTTATCAACGTCTGCTTGTGTTTTAGGTTCAACAGCAATCGAGATAACTGGTTCAGGGAATGTCATTGACTCTAACACAACTGGGTGTTTTTCATCGCATAAAGTATCTCCTGTTTTAATATCTTTAAATCCTACTGCTGCACCAATATCACCTGCTTCGATGTAGTCAACAGGGTTTTGTTTGTTTGCGTGCATTTGCATGATACGAGAAATACGCTCATTTTTACCAGTACGTGTATTCAATACATAAGAACCAGAATCTAAACGACCTGAATAAGCACGGAAGAACGCCAAACGACCTACGAAAGGATCCGTCATGATTTTAAATGCCAACGCTGAGAAAGGTGCTTTTGCATCAGCTGGTCTTTTTACCTCTTCTCCAGTATCTGGGTTAACACCATCTACTGCATCAATGTCCAAAGGACCAGGTAAGTAACGACAAACAGCATCTAATGCAGTTTGAACTCCTTTATTTTTGAATGAAGAACCACACATCATCGGAATGATAGAGATATCAATTACCGCTTTACGAATTGCTTCATGCATTTCTTCTTCAGTGATTGAATTTGGATCTTCAAAGAATTTTTCTAATAATTTTTCATCGTATTCAGCAACTGCTTCTACTAATTCTTGACGATATTGATTTACTTCTTCAATCATATCTTCAGGAATAGGAACTTCTTTGAAAGTCATCCCTTGTGTAGCGTCGTCCCAAACAATTCCTTTCATTGTAATTAAATCTACCACACCTTTGAAATTATCTTCAGCGCCGATAGGCAATTGCAATGGAACTGCTTTAGCACCTAACATTTCACGAACTTGTTTTACAACGTTCAAGAAATCAGCACCGCTTCTATCCATTTTATTTACGAAACCAATACGAGGAACTTTGTAACGGTTTGCTTGACGCCAAACTGTTTCAGATTGAGGCTCAACACCTGATACCGCACAGAATAAAGCTAATAAACCATCCAATACACGCAAAGAACGCTCAACCTCTACCGTGAAATCCACGTGACCTGGAGTATCAATGATGTTGAATTTATATTGTTTTGTATCTGCATTTTTAACACCTTGTGTCATTGGGAAATTCCAAAAACAAGTTGTTGCAGCTGAAGTAATAGTGATACCTCTTTCTTGTTCTTGAGCCATCCAATCCATGGTTGCTCCACCATCGTGAACCTCACCAATTTTGTGGTTAACCCCTGTGTAATACAAAATACGTTCTGTCGTAGTTGTCTTTCCTGCGTCAATATGCGCAGCAATTCCGAAATTTCTTTGGTAGCGTAAATCTGCCATTTTTGTTGTTTAAATTAATTTATGAATAATAAAAAAACTATTTATTAGCTTTTTAAGAGTTGCGAAGGTAATACCAATTTTTTAGATAAAAAAAAAGAGTTCGCAATTTAATGTTAAGTTGTTTTTGGACCCCGATTTTTAATGTATTATGATGATATATTCTTACAAGTGAGCGTGACGACGACAGTTTTATTTATTGGAGACGAAGGAAGCGGTGTAGGTTTTGCTTAGAAAGCTTATTGTATCATAAATTACAGGTATGCTTAGACTGCTTCGTGCCTCGCAGTGACGTCCCCTCGTGGTTGCTGCTATGAAATAATGGAACCTTCAAGATGAGTATAATCTCGATTCCGGAGCGTCGTTGCGAGGTACGAAGCAATCTAGGTTTTGCTTAGAAAGCTTATTGTAACATAAATTATTGGTATGCTTAGACTGCTTCGTGCCTTTCCGAATAGCGGAACAGGCGCAGTGACGTCACCTCGTGCAGGAGCTGGTTCAATACGTGCAGGAGCTCATTCAATACTTGCAGAAGCTGGTTTAATACGTGCAGGAGGTCGTTCAATACTTGCAGGAGGTCGTTCAATACTTGCAGGAGGTCGTTCAATACTTGCAGGTGCTGGTTCGATACTTGCAGGAGCTGGTTCAATACTTGCAGGAACTGGTTTGATACTTGCAGGAGCTGGTTTAATACTTGCAGGAGCTCGTTCAATACTTGCAGGAGGTCGTTCAATACTTGCAGGAGGTTGTTTGATACTTGCAGTTGATTTTACTAGAAGGGCAGTAACTATTAAAACAAAAAAGGATGTGTAAATCATTTTTGCAGCATCTTTGCGAAATGAACAGCAAGTTGAATTCGATTAAACAAATTCGATTAATAGGCATGATTGAAGGTATTTCATATCTTTTTTTATTATTCGTTTCTATGCCTTTAAAATACATCTGGAAAATGCCTCAAGCAGTTATCATGAATGGTTGGGTACATGGTTTTTTATTTGTGTTGCTGGCTATTTCGATTTTAAAAACTTGGGTGGTTTGCAAATGGCCTTTTAAACGTGCTTTTATAGCTGGCATTGCTTCTTTATTGCCTTTCGGTACTTTTTGGTTTGATAAACGTTTAAAAGAGGAGCAATCATTATACGAACAATATTAAATACATTATATGATGAAACAAATCTCTTTTTTTACGCTACTATCTATTTTGGTTATCAGCTTGTCTTCTTTCTTTTTCAATAAAAAAATTGTCAAAAAGCCACAAGCTATTTTGTTTATGTTGCATCAAAATGAGCGAAAAATTGAGCAATTAAAAAAAATGAATCGCAAAATGGATGCTGATCAGGTGGCCCTTGAAACACAAAATATCAACAATTCATTGGTTACTTACTTAAGTTCATCGATCACCTTTTGTCCGGTTTATTTTTTTTACAGTTCAGATTTTGAACAAGTGATTCAAAAGAATTGGGATTCGGTACAATTTATTAATAACAGACCTACAGCGAAGCAATTGGAAAATTATTTTATTGGAGACTATAACGAGCCCAGTGGAATTTATTTACACGACGAAAAATTTCAAGAGCTCGATTTTATACTTAATTATACACCCATACATTTAACCCAAAAAGGCAATGTGGCGGCTTCTTTTTCGATCTTGAAATCGAAAATAGTTGATGTAAAATTGTACCGATATTACGAAAATTATGAGAAAAGAACCCGCAGACAACAAAATAGAAAGAAACCTTAGGGCTTGATTTTTGTTTTCAACAGCTTTTTAATTACTTTTGCTAATCTCAAACAATAAATTTTTACGATATGAATTATGATGTAATCGTTATAGGCGCAGGTCCTGGTGGATATGTAGCTGCTATAAGAGCTTCTCAATTAGGATTTAAAACAGCTGTAATAGAAAAAGAAAGTCTAGGCGGTGTGTGTTTAAATTGGGGTTGTATCCCAACAAAAGCGTTGCTTAAATCGGCACAAGTATTTGAATATGCAAAACATGCATCAGA
>CANHJA010000002.1 GCA_947460795.1 Bacteroidota bacterium
CAGAACCCAATGCTCAATCTATAGCAGAAAAAATTGAACTGTTTTTTGAACAAAATAAATCTACTTACATTTCGAATATTCAAGAAGAAAAGAAAAAATATACTTGGAATAAGTTAATTCAAAATATTGTTCAGATAGTTTAATACACACTCAATCTCTATTTTAAAGTACAATATGTTTAGGCTGGGCTTTAAGATTTTTTTCTCATTATGTTCTATCTTTACACGCAAGATATTTTTATGATAGAAAAAATTAAATCAATAATTCAAGCTTCAATAGATACCAAACAATTATTGTTGGCTAATGAAGATCGGATTCATACCATAAAAGAATGCAGTCTTACAATTACAGATGCATTTAAAAATGGCAATAAAGTTTTGTTTTGTGGAAATGGAGGAAGTGCAGCCGATGCACAACATTTAGCAGCTGAATTCAGTGGTCGATTTTATAAAGACAGAGATGCATTACCAGCGGAGGCATTGCATTGTAATACCTCATATATAACAGCCGTTGCAAATGATTATAGCTATGATGTAATTTATTCGAGAATGATAAAAGGCATTGGGCAAACGGGTGATGTAATTGTAGGGTTATCAACCAGTGGAAATTCTAAAAATATTATTGAAGCTTTTAAAACGGCAAAATTAAAAGGCATGATCACCATTGGATTTACAGGAGAATCAGGCGGTGAAATGAAAAATTACAGTGATTATTTAATCAATGTGCCCAGCAATGATACTCCCCGAATTCAAGAATCGCATATTATGGTTGGACACATTATTTGTGAAATGGTTGAGAACTTATATTTTTAAAAATGCAGTTAGATTGTATTGTTTTAGCAGGCGGATTAGGCACTCGTTTACAAAGTGTAGTATCAGAAAAACCAAAATGTTTGGCCGACATTAATGGCAAACCTTTTTTATTTTATTTAGCCAAACAATTGCAAAAATATGCTATTCGTAAACTTATTTTTTCGGTGGGATATAAAAAAGAAATGATCATAGACTATGTTGAAAAACATTCAGAAGAATTTCCTTTTGAAATTATTTTTGCAGAAGAAGAAGAGCCTTTAGGAACTGGTGGCGCTGTTTTAAATGCACTGCAATATTCTGATACTGAAGATTTTTTAGTTATGAATGGTGATACTTTTTTCAATATTGATATCCATGAATTATTTGCTTTTCAAAAATCAAAAATGGCAGATTGTACGTTGGCATTAAAACCATTGCAAAATACCGATCGATATGGTTTAGTAACAATTAATGCTTCGGATGAAATTGAATCTTTTGAAGAAAAAAAAGAAAATACAAGTGGTTTAATTAATGGAGGTATTTATTGTGTATTTAGAAAAGCATTTGAAAATATTCCATTCACAAAAAAATTCTCATTTGAAAAAGATTTTTTAGAAAAATTTATTACAGAAAGAAATATGGTAGGCTTCGTTCAAAATGCTTATTTTATTGACATTGGCGTTCCCGATGATTATGCAAAAGCACAACATGATTTTTTAAATTATACAAACCTTTAAAAAAATAGGATTCAATTTGAATCCTATTTTTTTGTATTATTTTAATCTTGATTTTTTATTTTTTCAGTGCTAAAATAGAGAAATCAGTATCCACTTTTCGAATCGTATTCGACAAATGACCTAAGCCATCAATAGCCATTTCAACCAAATCCCCATCCTTTAGCCATTGTACTTTGTAGTTAGGATCATTTAATAATCCAGTTCCATTTAACTCAAGTAAACAACCAGTGCCTACCGTTCCACTTCCAATCACATCACCAGGTAAAATATCAACGCCATAAGCGCAACGTTCTAAAATTTCAGCAAATGTCCAATCCATTGAAGACACATTGCCTTCGCTTAATAATTCTCCATTTACCCAACATTTCATGCCCAAATTATAACTATTTCCAACATGATTCTCTTTACAAGGAACTTTTAAATGTTCTAATTCATCTGGTGTAACCAACATGGGTCCAATTACAGTTGAAAAATCTTTTCCTTTTGCTGGTCCTAAATTCAACAACATTTCTTCCATTTGCAAAGTTCTCGCACTCATATCGTTCATAATCATATAACCGCCAATATAATCATCTGCTACCGCTGCTTTGATATTTCTTCCTTTTTTAGAAACAACAATTGCAACCTCTAATTCAAAATCTAATTTTTGAAAATGATCAGGCATGCAAAGTATATCGCCTGGGCCTTGAATCGCATTGTGGTTTGTAAAATAAAAAATAGGATATTGATCAAATTCTGCAATCATATCCACTTTACGATTTCGACGTGCTGCAGCTACATGCTGACGAAATGCATATCCATCTCTACAACTTGTAGGATTTGGAACCGGTGCCATTATGCAAGCTTCGTTATAATCAATAGCTTGTTGGTTTGCGTTTGATTTTAGTTCTTGTTCTAATGTTTTTAATAATGCCATATTTGAATCCCAGTTTTCCAATACTTGTTTCATTGTTTTAGGATATTGAGCGCCTGCATCTTGCGCATTGTATATTTTATTATCGATTAAAATCGCTAACTTTTCTATGCCATCATGATTGTGTGTAACTAACTTCATTGTTTTAAAATTTGAGTACAAAAGTAAATTTAATGTGCCAATGTGCCAATTGTTTAATGTGACGATTGTCTTATATTCATTTCTTTGTTGAAGAAACTTTTTGCAGTTGACGTGTGCGACGCAATTACGATGAAAAATATAACTTTCGATGGTTTCAAAAATTGTATTTTTATAAATTAAGAAAAGAAATTACTTTTAACGCATGGTACATCATTTAGCAAAATCAAACTCTTTAGTAAACACGTGGGTTAATGAACTTCGTAATGTGAACGTTCAAAACGACCGAATGCGTTTTAAAAGAAACATGGAACGCATAGGCGAAATAGCTGCATATGAAATCAGTAAAACATTATCTTATAAAGATGTTGACGTGACGACTCCTTTAGGAATATATAAAGGAAAGGCATTGGAACAAGAGCCTGTGGTGGTTACGATATTGCGAGCTGGTATACCTTTGTATCAAGGAATTGTCAATTATTTCGACAAAGCGGACAGTGGTTTTGTGGCCGCTTACCGAAAACATAAACCTGATGATAGCTTTGAAATCAATCAAGAATATGTTGTATGCCCCAATTTAGATGGTAGAACTTTACTTATTGCTGACCCAATGTTGGCTACAGGAGCTTCTTTAATTATGGCCTTAGAAGAATTATATGATTACGGTCGACCTAAAGAAGTGCATGTTGTAGTTGCTATTGCTTGCACAGAAGGAATAAATGCTATCCGTAATAAATTTCCTGATTTTACTATTTGGGCAGCTGATATTGATGAAGAATTAACTTCGAAAGGATACATTGTTCCAGGATTAGGCGATGCTGGCGATTTATCTTTCGGAGCTAAAATGCAATTTTAATCGGCTAATCAAACTGCCTCTTTTTATAAAATAAAGATGCTGATAGATTTTACTATTTATGTAGCTTGAAAATTAATTACCAGTTATATTTTTTCAAAATTTCATCCACTCGCTTTTCTACAGCTTCCTCTTTTTCTAAAACAGGGGCATGATGTGGTTTAATTCTAGCGTCTATAATCATCGGTCCTTTGCAACCCCAATGTTTATTTTCAGTAAATGCTGCAATTCCATGGATATCATGCGATGGATTGCAACGAGTAAAGGCAACCCACACAAAATTATTGAGTGTTTGAGCTGTAAAATCAGCATCATCACAAACAATTATCATTGGAATAGATTCTAAATCTTGGTGCTGATTTTTTAATTTTTCATTCAACAATGTCATCTCTTTGATTGCATCTTGATGAGACGTGTATTTATCTAATTGCAAAGCAACTACACCAGGCATGATCAACTTCACCTTCCATTCATTAAAAAAGGATGGAATTTGGTTCGCCAATTTTCGTTTAACATCACCGTAAGCAGCAATCACCACTTTACTTCCTGTGTTTAATCCATCCCCCGAATAATCGAGCGTATCCATACTGGTTTTGGTATAGAAATGAATGTCTCGGGTTAAATCGATTCGTTCTAAAATATATTGAAAATAAGATTCTATGTTGTGTGTAGACAGCTGATTGGTTTCATCAGCAGTAATAAACAAAAACTTCGCTAAACTCAACTGGCCCGTTCCCAAGGCATGATTTGCAATCGTTAAAATTTCTGCTGGTTGTTTTGTTTGATTGTAAGGTGTGTAGCGTTCACTTCCAATCGCTAATAACAATGGATGAACACCCGCCGCATCCACCGCATGCACTTCCTTTAAACCAGGAATTTCATGTTTCAATGCATTTCCAGTCATTTCATGAATCAACTGACCAAAACTAGTGTCTTCTTGTGGAGGACGCCCAACTACTGTAAAAGCCCATATAGCATTTTTTTTAGCATACACTTTATGTACTTTCATAACTGGAAAATTATGCTTCAAACTATAATATCCTAAATGATCTCCAAACGGACCTTCTGGTTTTACTTCATTCGGAAACACTTCCCCTGTTATTACAAAATCAGCATCTGTGCTCACACAAAATCCGTCTTTATAACAATATCTAAACCTACGATTCCCCAATACACCTGCAAAGGTCATTTCACTAATTCCTTCTGGCAAGGGCATTACAGCAGAGACAGAATGTGATGGAGGCCCCCCTACAAAACAACTTACTTTCAATGGCACTCCTTTTTTATTTGCATTGGTTTGATGCACTCCAATGCCTCTATGCAATTGATAATGCAAGCCTATTTCTTTATTTAATTCATAGTCATTGCCATTTAGCTGAATGCGATACATTCCTAAATTAGACTTCATAATACCTGGTGCGTCTACATCTTCAGAATATACCTGTGGCAAAGTGACAAATGCACCACCATCCATTTTCCAATGATGAATTAAAGGCAAATCTGAAATTGAAATTTCTTCATATAAAACAGGTTTCGCCAAAGGATTTTTCATGGGCAATGCTTTCAAAGCAGCCATCCCTGTTTTAAAATTTTTAATGGGATTTTTAATCGCCTTGATCGGATCATTTTTTACCTCTATTAAATCTTGAACCTGTTTTAATGTATCTCTAAAAATGAATTTACTTCTCTCTAATGTTCCAAAAATATTAGAGGCACATCTATATTTTGTTCCTTTTACGTTTTCAAATAACAACGCTGCCCCCCCTTGTTCATATACTCTTAAGTGGATAGCTGCCATTTCCAAATAAGGATCAACTTCTTCTTTAATACGAAGTAAATGTCCATGTTTTTCTAAATCTAACAAGCAATTTTCAAGAGAGGAATAACTCATACTGCAAATATAGTTGTAAGTTTTTAGTTGTTATGTTGTTGAACGGTTGTGATTATTGATAGGGTATTTTATTAAACAATTTTAATAGTACGAACACAATAAAATCAGTTTAAGAAATTAATACATTTCCAGTCATTTCATTGGGAATTGCAATGCCCATTCGATGTAAAACAGTGGGTGCTAAATCACCTAATTTACCATTTTTAACTTGACCAATTGTATCATTTGAAATTACAAATAATGGTACAGGATTCAATGTATGAGCTGTGTTTGGAGTACCATCCTCATTTATCATATAGTCACTATTGCCATGATCAGCAGTTAAAAAAATAGTATAATCTTGCTTTAATGCCTCTGTTACAATTTTTTCTACACATGTATCCACCGTTTCCACCGCTTTTATAACCGCTTCCCAAACGCCTGTATGACCTACCATATCTGCATTTGCAAAATTTAAAACAATAAAATCAGCTGTTTGATTTTTAATTTCTGGTAAAATTAATTCTGTGATTTGCAAGGCGCTCATTTCGGGCTTTAAATCATAAGTAGCTACGTCTTTAGGAGAAGGAGCCATCAAGCGTTTTTCACCAATAAATTCTTTTTCTCTACCGCCACTAAAAAAGAAAGTTACGTGAGGATATTTTTCAGTTTCTGCAATTCTAATTTGTGTTTTATTGTTGGCTTCTAATACTTCACCCAACGTATTTTTTAAATCGTCGTTTCTAAAAACAACATGCACATTTTTGAAATTTTTATTATACTCTGTTAAGGTTGTGTAATGTAAATTTAATGGAGTCATATTTTGTTCTTGAAAAGCCTGCTGAGTTAACGCTTCCGTAATTTCTCTGCAACGATCAGTTCTAAAATTAAAACATAAAACCGCATCCCCATCTTGAATAGTGGCTATTGGATTACCGGCTTCATCTACCGCAATCATTGGCTTAAGAAACTCGTCCGTAATATTTTCAGTATAAGACGCTTCAATTGAAGCGACTAAATCTGTAGATTTTTCACCCAATCCATACACCAATGCATCATAAGCCAATTTCACCCTATCCCATCTTTTATCTCTATCCATTGCATAGTATCTTCCAGTTACACTGGCTATTTTACCAACACTTGTTTTTAAATATGCCTCTAGTTCTTTCACGTAGGCTAATCCACTTTTGGGGTCGGTATCTCTGCCATCTGTGAATACATGAATGACAACATTAACCAATTTTTTATTTTCGCAAAGTGCACAAATAGATTTTAAATGATTGATATGAGAATGAACTCCGCCATCACTCACTAAACCGATTAAATGAAGCGTTTTATTATTTTCTAAACTGTAGTTAATCATGGAATTAAAAGCTTCATTTTGTGCTAATTCTCCCGATTTAATAGCTACATTAATTCTCTGTAACTCTTGATATACAATGCGTCCAGCACCAATATTCAAATGTCCTACTTCACTGTTTCCCATTTGACCTTCTGGTAAACCAACTGCCTCACCACAAGTAATTAATTCGGCATGAGGATAATTCGTATAAAGTGATTTTACAAAAGGTGTATTGGCATGTTGAATTGCGTCTGAAGAATGAACTCTGCCATGTCCCCAGCCATCCATTATGATTATCATGCTCTTTTTTGTCATAAATGCAAAATTATGAAATATCTTTACATTTTATACAATCCATAAATTGTTAATTAACTTGATGTTACAATCAAAAAAAATTTCTGATCTACTAATCCGAAAAAAATTTCTGACAATTTTGCTTCTTATTTGTTTGCAAATAAATTTATTGGCTCAAGATTATATGAGTACTATTTCAACTGCAATGAAACAAGGGGACACCAGAAATATGGGTGTTTTTTTTGACAATACCGTTGACCTTACTTTTTCTGATAACACAAATACGTATTCTAAAAAACAAGCGTTAGTAATCATTCAAAATTTCTTCAATAAAATAGAACCCAAAGATTATATACCACAGCAAAGAGGAAAATCTCAAAGTAACAATACTAAATTTAATATTGGGAGCCTTTATACTTCCAACGGAATTTATAAAGTATACATGTTATTTGTAATCAAAAAAGGAAATTATCTCTTAAAAGAACTTCGTTTCGAAAAGTAATCGTGCTTTTTTGCTTTGCTTTTTTTACTTTTGAAAAATGGATTTTAACTCATTTATTAAAACGGCCTTAGAAGAAGATGTTCGAGATGGAGACCACTCCACATTAAGTTGCATTCCTGCAGACAAAAAAGGCAAAGCAATTCTAAAAATAAAAGAAAAAGGCATTTTAGCAGGAATAGATGTTGCTAAAGATATTTTTCTCTACATGGAACCTGCAGCAGAAATCACTATTTATAAAAAAGATGGTGAGGAAGTCAATGTTGATGATATTGCCTTTGAAGTAGTTGCAACGATACATACGATTTTAAAAGCAGAGCGTTTGGTACTAAATATTATGCAACGTATGGGAGGAATTGCTACGCTCACTAATATCTATGCCAATAAAATAAAAAATTATCCGACTCAAATTTTAGACACCAGAAAAACAACACCCAACTTTCGTTGGTTTGAAAAACGAGCTGTAGTAATTGGCGGTGGACAAAATCACAGAATGGGTTTATACGATATGATTATGCTAAAAGACAATCACATAGATTATTGTGGTGGCATCGAAAAAGCAATCGAAAAAGCCAATGAGTATTTGAAAAAAAATAATTTAAACATACCCATAGAGGTCGAAACAAGAAGCATTGAAGATGTTCAACGAGTAATAGCCGTAGGGAATGTTCAACGCATTATGTTAGATAATTTTACACCAGAAAAAATAATTGAAGCGTTAAAAATCATTGATAAAAAATTTGAAACTGAAGCCAGTGGAGGAATTCACTTAGAGTCTATTGAATCATTTGCAAAAACGGGTGTAGATTTTATTTCCGTGGGATCTATTATTCATCATGCAGTGAGTATGGATATGAGTTTAAAAGCCGTAATTGTTTAATGCAAGATCTATTTTTTTTTATTGTCAATTCTCGAATAGGAGAAAAACGAATTGCTGAACTTACTCAAGCAGTACAATATACATTCGGGACTAATGGTTATGAAATTTTACAAACCAAATATGGCGGACATGCAAAAGATTTAGCCTTGCAATTGGTGAATGAAGGCGCACAAAATATTGTAGCAGTTGGTGGCGATGGAACTGTGAATGAAGTGATTCAAGTTTTAGCAAAAAAAGAAATTAGATTAGGAATTATTCCAACAGGCTCCGGCAATGGATTAGCTCGTCATTGTAAAATTCCATTGAAGATGAATGAAGCAGTTGCCTTATTAAAAAATGGGAAATCGGCATTAATTGATTTAGGAAAAATTAATGATTTGTATTTTATCAGCAATGCAGGTGTTGGTTTTGATGCAGTGGTTTGTAACGCCATTAAACAAACCAAAAGTAGAGGATTGAAAATGTATGTTCGAAAAGTAATTCAACATTATTTTACATACAAGGCAGATACTTATACGATACATATTGACGGAAAAGAATTTAAACAAAAAGCATTTTTTATGAATGTTGCCAATGGAAAAGAATTTGGCTATGGTTTTGAAATTGCACCTGAAGCCACCTTGCAAGATGGTATGTTGGATATGATAATTGTGAAAAAAATAAACCCCTTCAATGGTTTTAAATTTGTTTTAGATGGTTGGCGAAAAAAGCTAATCAAAAATAAAAATTGTATGTATCAACGAGGAAAAAAAATACGCATTGAAGGAGAACAATTAAATTATTTTCAAGCTGATGGAGATGCTCACGATTGCAATGCTTTTTGTGAAATAGAAGTACATGAAAATGCTTTGCAAATTATTGTACCTTCATCGTTGAATTCATTATAGAAAAACAAAAAAATGAGTAAAAAAAAATTTGACACCGGTGGATTAGTTTATTCTACAGACCCAAACTTTTCTGTTGAGGAACAACATGAAGAACAAGAAACATTATCTATTGCACAACAAAAACTAAAAGTGAAATTAGATACCAAACAACGGGCAGGAAAAGTTGTAACCTTGGTTGAAGGTTTTATTGGAACATTAGCTGATTTAGAAAGTTTAGGAAAACAATTAAAAACGAAATGTGGAACAGGTGGCTCTGCTAAGGATGGGCAAATAATAATTCAAGGGGATTATAAAATAAAAGTGATTGAAAACTTACAAAAAATGGGTTACTCCGTAAAATAGAAATATGAAATTAAATAGAATTATTCTGGTAATAATGGTTATGGTAATTACCAATTTGGCTTGTAAAAATAAAGCAACATATTACAATGGTGAAAGCATGGCAAACTATCCTGACATGGAATTAATTTGGAAAGAAAATTTTGAACATTTTGATAGAGGACCCGAAACGTACAAATTAATAACGATAGAAAATAATAAAAAAGATACCGCATTTGTTCACCCAGACAATATTGATTGGAACGAATGGAAAGGCCCTTTACTAGCAACGAACATTCATAAAAAAGAATTTGATAAGCAATATAAAATTGACATGTTCAATGATACAATTTCAAATTCCATGACCATATTATACTCTTCACTCAATTTACAAAATGCTACCAATTCTGTAAGCATAGTTTCTAGTAGCATTGACAATTCTATTTCATCAGTTTTTGTAAATTATGTTGATGCAGGCTTTTTCTCATCAACTTCTTATAAATTATTATATGTGAATGGAGTTTCTATACAAGTTCAAGAAACCATTAAAAAACCATTCTCAAAATTGAAAAAAAGAATAAGAACATTGTATTTTAATTAATGAAAATATGATTCCAGTTAACGAGGGGAAAAAATTAATACAAGAAACAATTTACAATGATCAAATCATTGAAATAGAAATCAGCAAAGCTGTTGGATATGCATTAGCAAATGACCTTTATGCACCAATCAATTTTCCTTCATTTCAACAATCTGCAATGGATGGTTATGCTATTCGTTATGAAGATTTTTTAGAGTCAAATTCATTTATCATTCAAGATGAAATACAAGCTGGAGATGATAAAAATATTTTATTAGAAAAAGGAAAAGCAATCCGAATTTTTACTGGAGCCAAAGTACCTGATAATGCTGATACAGTTGTGCAACAAGAAGCGATTGAAAAAATTTCAAATTTAAAAACAATTCTCATTCATCATGCCTCTTTCAACTCTAATATAAGAGGGATTGGTTCCCAATGCAAATTCAATGATTTAGTATTAAAAAAAAATACAGCGCTTCAAGCAGGTACGATTTCATTGTTGGCCAATTTAGGAATTGAAAAAATAAATGTATTTCAAAAACCGCAAATTTGTATTTTAAATACGGGAAAAGAATTATTAAAATTAGGTCAGCCATTGCAAGATGGAAAAGTATTTGAAAGCAATTCATTTAGCTTAGTGCATGCGCTCAAACAAATGCATGTAGAGATTACAGAAATTTCTTGGGTAGACGATGATTTAGAAAAAACAAAACAAGCGATTGAAAAGGCACTTTCACGATGTGATTTTTTATTCGTGACAGGGGGAGTTTCTGTAGGCGATTATGATTTTGTGTTGGAATCCTTGCTACAAAATAATGTTGAAATTATATTTCATAAACTCAAACAAAAACCTGGGAAACCATTGTTATTTGGAAAAAGAGAAAATAAATACATTTTTGGTTTGCCTGGAAATCCTGCATCTGTGCTCACTTGTTTCTATCAATATGTATATCCTGCATTGCGACAATTCATTGGGTTTTCTTCTGTTGATTTATTGAAAATGAAAATGCCTCTTTCAAACTATTATTCTAAAAAGGTTGGGTTAACCCATTTTTTAAAAGCAATTGTCCATGAACATTCGGTAGAAATATTAGATCATCAAGAGTCGTATAAAATGAATTCATTTGCTGTTGCGAACGCATTGGTTAAAATTGATGCAGAAAAAGAAGTAGTTGAAAAAGGGGAATTAGTGAACGTATATTTACTTCCTTTTTAATACTTTGTGCAACTGTATAAATTTATGTACAGGTAGTTAAAAATTATGGAATTTTATTTTTACATATTACTATTTATTATCGCATTGCTTTATGCGAGTGTTGGCCATGGAGGCGCATCAGGCTATTTAGCATTAATGGGGATTTGGGGTATCTCGCAAATAACAGCAAAGCCAGTTGCATTAACGTTGAATTGTGTCGTTTCTCTCATTGCTTTTCTGTCTTTTTATAAGAAAGGATTTTTTAATTGGAAGTTGTTTTTATACCTCATTGTTGGTTCTATTCCTTTTGCATATTTAGGTGGCTCGTTTTCGATCTCTGATAAATATTACAAAATAATTTTAGGTGTCCTTTTATTTTTTACTTCCATTCGTCTTTTTATACCACAAAAGGAAAATGAAAAAATCTCTGAACCAAACTATTATTATTTAATCATTACAGGGGCTGTAATTGGTTTTATATCAGGATTAATAGGCATTGGCGGAGGTATTATTTTATCGCCATTTTTATTATTAATGAAGTGGAGTGATATTAAAACAACTTCTGGTATCAGCGCTCTATTTATTTTTGTAAATTCTATAGCTGGGCTTTTTGCTTTATTTCAAAAAGGCTTTACGTATTCTTCTGAAATGATTTCAATGGCAACCATTGCAATTATTGGAGGCATAATAGGTTCGTTGATTGGTTCTCATTTTGTATCCAATGCTTTGCTAAAAAAAGTATTGGCTTTTGTGTTGGTAGTTGCTTCGATAAAATTAATTTTAGTGTAAATGGATGTAAATATTTACATATTAGCAGGTGGCAAAAGTTCTCGAATGGGAACTGATAAAGCAACTACATTATTTCATGGAAGGCCTATGATTCAATATGTGCTAGATGTGGCTACTCTTATCTCACCCAATATTTTTATTTTATCAAATCATGAAAGTCACGCACAATTTGGATTTGAATGTATCAAAGATGTAATAAAAGATATTGGGCCTGCTGGTGGCATTGATGCGATGTTGCAGCATAGCAATCGGGAAAAAAATATTTTAGTAAGTTGCGACATGCCTTTTTTAGATGATTTATCTATTCAAAAAATAATAACTGCAAGTAAAAATTATGACATTACAGTTCCATTGTTAAATAATTATCCAGAAGCATTAATTGGTGTTTATCATCAAACTTGCAAAGAAATATGGAGAAATGAAATAATAAAAGGTGAACGAAAACTGAGCACATTAATTTCTAAATTTAATGCCCATTTTATAAATGGGAATGAATTACAAAAACAAAATCCGCTATTGTTTAGTAACTTTAATTCGATAAAAGATATTGAAGAACATGGACAATAAAATTAGCATAAAACTTTTCGGCAATTTATCAGAATTAATCAATGCGCATGAAATAGTAATTGATTTTAAAACCACCTTTTTTGAATTAAAAGATGAATTGTATTTACAATTTCCAATGTTAGAAAAGCAAGAATTTGTTTTTGCAATCAATCAGAAAATAACGCATGAAAATAGTATCATTAATCAAAATGCTGAAATAGCTTTGCTGCCTCCTTTTTCAGGTGGATAATAGCTTTCCTCCAAAGGAGGATTCTGAAAAATTTAAAAACATGCAACGATTCATACGACAAACAATACTTCCAAACTTTGGAAATGAGGCTCAACAAAAATTGTTGAACAGTAAGGTATTGGTCATTGGTGCAGGTGGTTTGGGTTGTCCTTGTTTACAATATTTAGTATCCTCAGGTATTGGTGAAATTGGCATTGTAGATGGCGACAACATAGATATTTCCAATCTACAAAGACAAATATTATTCACAACAAATGACATTGGAAAAAATAAAGCAGCATCTGCTAAAGATAAATTAAACGACATTCATCCATCCACAAAAATAAACTCATTTCCTATCTTTATAGATGAAAAAAATGCCAGTGAGATAATATCAAAATACGATGTTGTGGTAGATTGTACCGATGATTTTAAAACAAGGTATTTAATAAATGATGTTTGTGTTGAATTATCAAAACCATTAATTTTTGGAGCCAATTATCAATTTGAAGGACAGGTAGCTGTTTTTAAAATGGATGATTTAAAAATTAACTTGAGGGATATTTTTCCAACGCCACCCAAACAAGCCATTCGATGTGAAGAAGCTGGAGCATTGGGCGCAGTATTGGGCATATTGGGTTCTGTGCAAGCTTTGGAAACAATTAAATTGATTACTAAACAAGAAGATTGTTTACATAATGAAATACTGTATCTCAATGTAATAAAATACGAAACTGTAAAAATTAAAATCACCAAAAAGATGCCCGATATTAGATACCTGATGTCAGGAAAAACAATAATTAATTTGAATGTAGAAGAATTTAAAGGAAAAATAAACAATCCTTTGGTTCAACTAATTGATGTGAGAAATGAAACTGAATTGCCCAAAGTTGATTTTGAATGTATACAAATTCCGTTGCCTACTTTGAAAGAAAATATACATTTACTAAATAAAGAAAAAGAAATTGTGTTGTTTTGCCATGTTGGAATTCGAAGTTTAGAAGCTGTAGAACTGTTACAAGATGAATTTGATTTTCAAAAAGTATCGCATTTAAAAGGAGGCGTTGTGAAGTATTTTTCGATGAAATAAAAAGTATATACATGAGTGAAAAAAAACCAAAACAAGTATTAATGCAAGGTGCTATTTCACCTGAATTTATTGGCAACAGCATTGCTAAACACCAATCTAAAAAAGACATTGGTGCGCACAGTATTTTTTTAGGGCAAGTAAGAAATGATGTAATTGATAACAAAGAAGTAATCGCGATTGAATATTCGTGTTACGAAGAAATGGCAAATACCATATTTCATTCAATACGCGAGGCCATGTTTCAAAAATACCATTTAACTTGTATGCATATTTATCACAGTGTAGGAATTGTAAAAGCTGGTGAAATCTGTTTGTTTGTTTTTACATCATCACCCCATCGAAAAGATGCCATTGATGCTTGTGAAGAAATTGTTGAGCGAATAAAGAAAGAAACACCTGTTTGGGGAAAAGAAATGTTTAACAGTGAAGAAGGCGTTTGGAAAGTAAATACTTAAATAAAAAAATCCATCCCAAACTACCAACATCTAATATCGAATACTATCTTTGTCAAAATCTAAAAATTCATGCTTCCAAAATACAAAAGAGTTCTACTAAAATTATCTGGTGAAAGTTTAATGGGTGATAAAAACTTTGGTTTAGATCCACAAATGCTATTGCAATATGCGATGGACATTAAATCAATTACCGATATAGGCGTTCAAGTAGCACTTGTAATTGGAGGTGGTAACATTTATCGTGGCATGAATGAAAAAGAAACAGGCATTGAACGTGCACAGGGAGACTACATGGGCATGTTAGCAACCGTTATAAACGGTGTTGCAATGCAGAGTATGCTTGAAAAAGTAGGTGTTCAAACTCGTTTACAAAGCGCCATCAAAATGGATCAAGTGGCTGAGCCATACATTCGTAGAAAAGCATTGCGACATTTAGAAAAAGGACGCGTTGTAATTTTTGGAGCAGGAACAGGGAATCCTTATTTTACAACCGACACCGCAGGCTCACTTCGTGCTGTAGAAATGAGTGCAGATGCTATTTTAAAAGGAACTCGTGTTGATGGAATTTATGATTCTGACCCAGAAAAAAATCCAAATGCAGTCAAATTTTCTGATATATCCTTTAATGATGCCATTAGTAAAAACTTAAAAGTGATGGACATGACTGCCTTCACACTTTGTCAGGAAAATAAAATGCCTATCATTGTATTTGATATGAATACCGCAGGCAATTTATTACGCATTATTTCAGGAGAATCTATCGGAACGGTTGTAAAGGACTAGTTTTATTTTTCAATATTTACTTCAAAAGATTCTCCTTTTGATAAATATGTCATAAATAATTTACTGTCTTGCTTATCTGTAAATAAAATTTTTGCAGTGTTGGGTTGATATGTTCCTACATTGATTGCGGTAATCTTAAAAATATTTTTTATTCCTTTTTTCAGTGGAATTTTAAGTTCTTTTCGTTTACGCGTAACAATATAATTAGAAATAATCTCAACGCCATTTTGTGTAATCGATATCATGTCACCGTCTTCAGCAGCATCATCCCAAGTAGTTATTTTAACTGTATCAGATTTCCATGAATAACGCATCGAAGTATTTCCTTTAGCTTCGATCACTTCTTTAATTTCATTTAGAGGCTTCAGAGAATATTCTGTAATTTTTCGAATGGAGTCCTTTAAATTATTTTCGGGTAATGAATTGATTGTTTTTAATAAATCTTGATACAAATTTTTAGAAGATACCAGCATTACTTTGCCGGAAGCACAGAGTTGTTTGTCTTTCAAATAATATCCATTAAAATTTCCTGTTATCAATGTTTTTTTATCTACATTTTTCAATGCACACTTTGCGTTTACAAAGCATAAATTACTTTCATCTTGTTTATATTTTGTAGAAATAATCTTTGTTTCATTAAAACTAATTTTGCCATTTTTTTTATTTAATAAACCTTTAATGGCTGTTTTAGTTTCATACTTACCACCTAAATCTGTAATACTATATCCACTAATCGTACCATTCACTTCAGTAAACATTACTTTATAAACAACATGCTCTTTCATATTATTGTACAACAATGAACCTATAAATTCGTAATTAGTTGTTTGGCAATAACATGGTTTTGGAACAGAAAATAAAAAAATAAAAAAATAAAAATAAATGGGGATTTGTATTTTTTTAATATAAATCATATACATTTACCAAAACTAATAAAAATATGAATATGAAAAACATTTTAAAGTACTCTTTTACTTTAGCCATCGCATTAGGACTTTTTGCAATTTCTACAACAGTGAACGCTGCTTTTCCTGTAGAAAAATCTCAAAAGACAGAAGTCGTTAATTCTAATCAAAATCAAGAAGGGACCACTTCAATTTCTCAAAACCAACTTGAAAAAGAAACAGCAAATCAGGTGATTTCTCAAACTCAAAAAAAATCTACTGGAGGTGGAGGTAAAAGCCAAGTTATAGCTTTGATTCTTTGTATACTTTTAGGAGGTATTGGAATTCACAGGTTTTATTTAGGTTACACGTGGCAAGGTGTTGTTCAATTATTAACAGCAGGAGGCTGTGGTGTTTGGGCTATTATTGATTTAATCAGAATTATCACAGGAGATTTACAACCTAAAGACGGTAGTTACGATAAAACATTATAAAATTCAATTTTGATTAAAAAAATTGTCTTTTACACAAGAGTTTGGGTTACATTAGTAACCCCTTTTGTTTTAATAGCCTTACCTACTACTTTTTTTGACAAAGGAGAAAGCATTTGTATTTCAAAATTATTATTAAATATGGAATGCTATGCCTGTGGACTCACCAGAGGTGTAATGCATTTCATTCACTTTGATTTTAAAGAAGCTTGGCATTTAAATAAACTTACATTTATTGTTGTTCCTATGTTGATTCCACTTTGGGTAAAAGCTATTTACGAACTTAGAGGGAAACAACTCCCCGGTTTTTTAAAGAAAATTATGTAGTAAAAAGGCTATTCAAGTAATTTGAATAGCCTTTTTTTATTGTTGTATTGATAAAATTGAATACTGTTTTTTCAATACGGACCAAACATAAAAAATCCCACACTTTACAGCATGGGATTTTTATTAATGTATGGTAATACTTATTTTTTAAATTGAGCGATTAAGCTTTCAGCCAATGCAGTCATTTTAGCAATTCCTTCTTCAGGTAAATTTCCTTTCTTGAATTCTGCTAATAAATCAGCATGCTTGTTTTCCATTTCCATCATGAAGGCTTCTTCAAATTGTTTCATGTTTTTTACAGGCACGTCATTTAATAAACCATTGGTACCTAAGTAAATGATAGCAACTTGTTTTTCTACAGAATATGGAGAAAACTGACCTTGTTTCAAAATCTCTACGTTACGAGCTCCTTTATCTAAAATGTTTTTTGTTGCAGCATCTAAATCACCACCAAATTTAGAGAACGCTTCCATTTCACGGTAAAGCGCTTGGTCTAATTTTAATGTACCAGCTACTTTCTTCATTGATTTAATTTGAGCAGAACCTCCCACACGAGATACCGAAATACCTACGTTGATAGCCGGACGAATACCCGCATTAAATAAGTTAGACTCTAAGAAAATTTGTCCGTCAGTGATTGAAATTACGTTTGTTGGAATGTATGCAGATACGTCACCAGCTTGTGTTTCAATAATTGGCAAGGCAGTTAATGAACCACCACCTTTTACTAAATGTTTAATAGAAGCTGGTAAGTCATTCATATTTTTAGCAATATCATCTTTACCTACCACTTTTGCAGCACGCTCTAATAAACGACTGTGTAAGTAGAATACATCTCCAGGATACGCCTCACGTCCTGGTGGACGACGTAATAATAAAGATACCTCACGATAAGCTACCGCTTGTTTTGACAAATCATCATAAACAATCAAAGCTGGACGACCAGTATCACGGAAGAACTCACCAATAGCAGCTCCAGCAAATGGTGCATAGAACTGTAATGGAGCTGGATCAGCAGCAGATGCAGCCACAATAATTGTGTACTCCATTGCACCATTATCCGTTAAAGTTTTCATTACTTGTGCAATCGTAGATGCTTTTTGTCCGATGGCAACATATATACAATAAACAGGTTTTCCAGCTTTGTAAAACTCTTTTTGATTGATGATAGTATCAATACAAATAGCTGATTTACCGGTTTGACGGTCACCGATTACTAACTCACGTTGTCCACGTCCTACTGGAATCATCGCATCAATTGCTTTAATACCTGTTTGCAATGGTTCTTTTACTGGCTCACGAAAGATAACCCCTGGTGCTTTACGCTCTAAAGGCATTTCATATAATTCACCAGTTAATGGACCTTTACCGTCAATTGGTTCACCCAATGTATTTACAACACGTCCTAACATTCCTTCACCTACTTTGATAGAGGCGATACGGTTTGTACGACGTACTTTATTTCCTTCTTTAATTCCTTTCCCTTCACCCATCAATACCACACCCACATTGTCTTCCTCAAGGTTTAAGGCAATTGCTTGAACGCCATTTTCAAATTCAACAAGCTCTCCAGAGCTAACTCCGTTTAAGCCGTAAATACGAGCGATACCATCTCCTACTTGCAATACCGTTCCTACTTCTTCTAGTTCTGCGCTAGAGTTGAAATTTCCTAGTTGCTGACGTAGGATGGCTGAAATTTCATCTGGTTTTATACTTACCATTTTATTAATGTTTAATTGTTAATGTTAAATTTTAATTTTCTTTTTGTTATATACGAATGACCTATCTGATATCTGGAACGTAAATATTCGTTAAGAATTGTTTTTTAATATCGTTTAAGTCTCTTAAAATACTTGCGTCAAATAAGTTGTTGTTTGCTTCCAAAATAAACCCACCAATAATGCTTGAATCAACTTTTGTTTTCAAGTCAATGGTTCCTGTAAATTGTTTTTGAATGCTTTGTACTAATTTAGTTTTCATTTCTTCATCCATTGGTTCAGATGTAGTTAATAGAACTTCATTAATATTGTTGTGTTTTTTATATTGACTGATAAAGGTTGAAATAATTTCTGGTAGAAAAAACTCTCTTCCTTTTACAATAATTAATTGAATGAATTTAAAGGTGATATCATCAACTTTGCCTTCTATAATTGCTTTTATTACATTTTGTTTGGTAGAAGCAGTTACTATAGGGCTTTTCATCATTGAAACAAAATCTTTACTATCATTGCAAATAGCGTCTAAACCCAACATATCATTATACATTGTGTCTAATTTGCTATTTTCAATAGCAATATCCATTAATGATTTGGCGTAACGTGCTGCTAATCTTGGATTTTGCATTTTAATTTAATTTAATTTCGTTTGCTAATTTAGAAATATAATCGTTTTGAACATTTTTATCTGCTAGTTCTCTACGAAGTACTTTTTCAGAAACTTCAATCACTAATGAACCAATTTGATTTTTTACATCTACAATTGCTGCATTTTTTTGCATTTCAATTTGTTGACGAGCTTCTAACATAATTTTGTTAGCTTCTTCTTTAGCTTGATCTTTTGCTTCATTGATGATTTTATCTTTTGTTTCTTTTGCTTCTTTCAATAACAATGAACGTTCTTCACGAGCTTGGTTTAACAAGTTTTCGTTTTCAGATTTCATTGAAGCCATTTCAGATTTCATTTTTTCTGCTGAAGCAATGCTGTCTGCAATATTGCTTTCACGCTCATTCAACGCTTCTAAAATTGGTTTCCAAGCAAATTTCTTCAATAAGAAAATTACGAATAATAAGGCGATTAATGTCCAAAAGAAGAGACCAAACCCAGGTAATAATAATTCCATTTTTCTTTTTTATTTTTTATTTAACCACTGAGTGCACATTGTACACAAAGATTTTTTAATTTTTAAATAAACTACACGCTTTGCCCTTTGCTCACGTGTAGTTTAATAATTTTTTGCTAACATCCCGATAAATCAGGATAGTCATTTGTAAATTTTGACTAGCGTCAAAATAACAACAGACTACATAACGATAGCTAAGATACCTGCGATTACTCCGAAAAGAGCAACACCCTCAACTAGGGCAGCAGCAAGGATCATGTTAGAACGGATTTCTCCAGCCACTTCTGGTTGACGAGCGATAGACTCTAAAGCTCCTTTACCGATTTGACCTACTCCGATTCCAGCTGCTAAAGCTGCAATTCCAGCTCCAACTGCTCCACCTGCAGATGCGATACCTTCTAATAAAATGTTTAATACTGACATATATATTGGTTTTAAAAATTACGTAATTAATGATGATCATGTCCGTGAGAATCATCGTGATGATGTTCTTCAATAGCTTGACCAATGAAAACGGCTGTTAAGTTTGTGAAAATAAATGCTTGAATTGCGGCAACTAATAACTCCAAGAAGAACATGAAGATACTGAAACCAACAGAAACTGGAACAAACGCAATTCCTGCTACTTTGCTTAAGCCTGCAAATATGAATATTAATAATATGATACTTAAAATAATAGTGTGCCCTGCAAAAATGTTTGCAAACAAACGAATTGCCAAGGCAACTGGTTTAATTAATAAGTTACTCAAAATTTCAATTGGAACTAATATGAATTTAATTCCTAATGGAACTCCTGGAGGATTGAAAATGTGGCCCCAGAAATTTTTGTTTGAATTAATTAACATAACTACAAAGAAAATAAGCGCTAAAACCAAGGTTACAGCAATATTTCCTGTTAAATTGAAACCAAATGGCAAAAGACCTAATAAATTATTTACCCAAATAAAGAAGAATAATGTCAATAACAAAGGCATGTATTTAGCATATGTTTTACCTAAATTAGGCTTTGCTACATTCTCCTGTATGAAACCAATAATTGGTTCAACTGCATTTTGAAAACCGGTAGGAGCAACGTTTGCACCATTTTTCTTGTATTTTTTAGCAATGCCTGTTAATAAAAACCATAAAATAATGATTGATAAGAAAAGACATAAAACGTTTTTTGTAATACTGATATCATAAAATGCAGAAGTATCATTTTGGTCAGCAAAGCGTATTTTTTGTTTTCCATTTTCTACATACATTTCATAACCATTTGCTGGTACAAAATGAGGCGCATGTCCAAACTCGCTCGACATAAATACCGTTACACCATGGGCTGGGCTAATTAAAATAACTGGCAAAGGAACAGATACAGGATGACCTCCAAAATCAAATAAATGCCATCCGTATGAATCGCTGATGTGACCAAAGATTTCGCCTTTAATGTCTAATTTTCCTTCTTCGTGGTGTTCTTCAGAAATATTTTCTGTAGTGGGAGCTACTTCATGCCCTTGCGCAAATAAGTTACCCATTAAACCAAATGTAAAAAATATGGCTAGAAGTACTGATTTTGCTCGTTTTATATTGCTTTTGTGCATACCTATCATGAATTCGAGTGCGAAAGTAATAATTTTACCTCATAGAAAAAAGTTTGAAAAGAATATCTTTGCAAAAAAAGAACTAATGTTCTTAATAAAAGCTGAAAAAAGCACAAAATTTGAATGGTGCCAACGCCCATAGGCTCAAAAAGAAAAAAACGTTGAAAACTAAAAAAAATTCATGAAGAAAATAATTTCAATTGTAGGCGCTAGGCCCCAATTTATAAAGCATGCTCCCATGCAGTTGGAGTTGCAAAAAAAGTTTCATGCTATGACGATTCATACAGGTCAGCATTATGATGAAAATATGAGCGCTATTTTTTTTAATGAATTAAATATTCCAAAGCCCGATTTTAAGTTTGATATTGGTGGGAGCAAGCCTCAAGGGGAGCAAACTGGCATTATGATGACTGAAATTGAAAAAGTTTGTATGACTGAAAGGCCAGATGCTATTTTAGTTTATGGAGACACGAATTCAACATTAGCCGGTGCTTTGGTTGGTGCTAAAATGCACATTCCAATCATTCATATTGAAGCTGGATTGAGGAGTTTTAATAGAGAAATGCCGGAGGAAATTAATAGAATTGTGGCTGATGAATTTTCAAAATTATTATTTTGTCCTACAGATGGCGCTATTGAAAATTTGAAAAAGGAAGGCATTGCGCACAATCATATATACAGATGTGGAGATGTAATGTGCGACATGATAAAATTGATTGGACCTACCGTGAAACCTTTACTGAAAGAATCTTATTATTTTGTAACCATTCACAGGCCCTACAATACGGATGATGATGCTCGATTAAAAAGCATTTTGACCATTTTAAATGATTTAGATAAAAAAGTTGTTTTTTCAATTCACCCAAGAACGGTTACACGGTTGAAAGGTTTTGGAATGAAAGAAAGTGATTTTCCGAATATTAGTTTTATTCCTCCAATGAGTTATGCAGACAGTGTTTCGTATCAAAAATATTGTGATTGTGTTATTACAGACAGTGGGGGCATTCAAAAGGAGGCTTATATTTTAGGTAAAAAATGCATCACTCTTCGCAGCGAAACGGAATGGACAGAAACATTAGTGAATGGCTGGAATACTTTGATTTTTGATGATTTAACTCAAATTAAAAATGCTATAACAGAGAAACCTGGTGCTTATATAGACAATGTGTATGGTGATGGTCATGCTGCCAAAGAAATTACGACGTTAATCTCACAAAATTTATAGAAAGGGTTCATTATTTTTTCTAAATTTGACAAATAAATATTTTTTCGATTAATGTGTGGGATTGCAGGTATTATTACAAAAGACTCTTCTGAACTTACCATAAACAGGCTAAAGAAAATGACGGACATCATTGCCCATCGTGGCCCAGATGGTGATGGTCAATGGATTTCTGCTGATGGCCAGGTAGGTTTAGGACACAGGCGATTGTCAATTATTGATTTAAGCCATGAGGCCGATCAACCGATGCATTATTTAGGAAGATATTCGATTGTATTCAATGGCGAAATTTACAATTATATTGAATTAAAAGAAACGTTGATTAAACAAGGTTATTCTTTTAAAACGCAAAGTGATACTGAAGTTTTAATGGCATTGTATGACAGAGATAAGGAAAACTGTTTACAGCTTTTAGATGGCATGTTTTCTTTTGTGCTATATGATGCGCAAGAAAACAATGTGTTTTGTGCTAGAGATCGTTTTGGAGAAAAACCATTTTTTTATAGCTACGAAAAAGGAAAATATTTTTTATTTGGCAGTGAGATGAAGTGCCTTTGGGCTGGAGGAATTGCTAAAGAAGTAAATAATAAAATGTTATATAATTATTTGTCCTTTGGATACATCGAAAATCCAGAAGATTTATCGGAAACATTTTATACAAATTGTACTCGTTTAGAACACAGTCACTACATAAAAATATCATTGGATACCTTAGAAATTAATATTCAAAAGTATTATGATATAGATTGGAAAAATACAGATAATTCTATTTCTATTGAGCAAGCAAAATCAACATTTCATGAATTATTTTATACCTCTATCAAAAGAAGATTGCGCAGTGATGTTACCGTTGGAAGTAGTTTAAGTGGAGGACTTGATTCTTCTTTGGTAGTCTGTATCATTGATGAATTAAAGAAAGGTACCAATCAAAAGCAAAATACATTTAGCGCCGTTTTTCCTGGATTTAAAAAAGATGAGCGCAAGTTCATGGATTATGTGATTGCAAAAACCAATGTTGAACCGCACTTTGTTACACCAAATGACGAAGGTTTAATTGATGATATTGAAAAATTAAGTTGGCATCAAGAAGAACCTTTCGTAAGTGCGAGTATTTATGCACAATATTGTGTGATGAAAACCGCAAAAGAAAATAAGGTAACCGTATTATTGGATGGACAAGGTGCCGATGAAATTTTGGCTGGGTATCATGCTTATTATACTCCGTTTTTCAATGAATTAAAAAAATCAAACAACGGTGAATTTACAAGACAAAAAGAAAGCTATTTAAAACTTCATGCCAATAATTCGATCAATGGAATAACGAAAAAAACACTAGGTGATCGAGTGAGGGATATTTCTCCGAGTTTAGTAAAACCTGTAAAAACCTTAAAAAATGCTTTTCAACACATAAAAAATCCTGTGTTTAATAAAGATTTTTATAACCAATATAAAAATGACATTTTTGAAACACCCGGTAGAAACTTTAGTACCTTAAATGAATCGTTGTATAATAGCACCATGAAAAATGGGATTCAACAACTGCTTCGTTATGCGGATAGAAACAGCATGGCACACAGCAGAGAAGTGAGGTTGCCTTTTTTATCACATGAGTTAGTTGAGTTTTTATTTTCACTTCCTGCAACTTTTAAAATTAATGAAGGTTGGACTAAATGGATTATGAGAGAAACCTTTGATATTTTACCACAAGAAATTGGTTGGAGAACGGATAAGATTGGATATGAACCTCCACAAAAAAGTTGGATGGAAAGTGAAATCATGAAAAATAAATTCATTCATAGTAAAGAGCTTTTAATTAAAAATAACTATTTTAATAAAAGTATTTTAGATGAAAAAGTAAACACACAAGATACAGGTGATTTAAGAAAAAATAGTTGGGGTTATTTAATGGCTGCATCCGTGATATAAAAAATGAAAAGGAAAATATTTATTTATGTAGGTGGGCTTACTAGCTGTGAGAAAGGAGCGGTGGGAACTCATACGAAAGGTATATTGAAAGGGTTTTTAAATACTCAACTGTTTTCAGAAAAATACATCATTGGAAGTAATTTAGTGTGTTTTCAAACGTTTGAGGAATTACAAAAAATAGATTTATCAGCCTTGCAACCTCCAGCTTCTGGATTTATAAACAAAATACTTTTTTATAAAAAATATTGTAATGCGATTAGAGTTGAATTAAATAAAATTATAGAAAAAAATAAAGAGGCTGAATTTTTTATTTATCATCGCTTTGCATTGAATTTATCTCATAAAATAATTTTAGCAATCCGTAAATTAAAGGCTACAAAAACAACCATTGTTTTAGAATACAATGATATCACAAATGATCAATTAAAATTTTTAGCACAACAAAAGTCTTGGGGAACAATAGGATCTTTTTTACGGTGTAATTTTATTACAGAAAAAATAGTACACTTTCAAGAAAAAACTGCATTTGAAAAGAGTGATTTGAATGTGGCTGTAACTGATAAAATAAAAGATTATATTTTGTCTCTTTCTCCTAAAAGCAATGCAGTGGTTGTCCCTAATGCGACAGATATTGATTTAATACATAGCGATGTAGACATTACTTCATCTAGAAAAAAATTAAATATTCCTTTAGACAAATATGTAATTGCCCATGTTGGAACATTAACTTCTTGGGATGGATTAATTGAACTTATTCATGGATTGAATGCAAGTAAACACAAGAACAATATTCTTTTCTATATCATTGGAAATGGGGTTATGAAAGAAAAAATTATTTCTTTAGTAAACTCTCTTCAGCTAACTGACAATGTTATATTTAAAGATGCAATGCCATTTGATGAAGCCATTGAATATGTGAAAGCATGTAATTTAGTTCCACTTTTAAAAACCATTGTTTCATATCAATTGTCTCCCATTAAATTTTACGAGGCTTTAGGTATGGGTAAACCTATTTTATCAACAGACATTGAATATATTAATGAGATCAAAAATACTAAATATGGCAAAGTAGTTTCTTTTCCTTTATCTATCGAAGAGATAAGCAATGCCATTGATCATCTTTTTGAAAATGCAGATTATTTTATAGACAAACAATCTGAAATTAAAAACTTTGCTTTAAACCATCATACTTGGAACCAACGTGTAGAAACTATTTTAAAAGTAACAAAAATCTAACCTTCCTTTTTTTACTTTATATTTGCATTTATTCTAATGAAACACCTTCCTAATATACTCACGCTTGGCAATCTTTTTATGGGTTGTATGGCAATTGTTTTTACCTTGCATGCACAACCTTTTGTGGGTGAGCTCAATGGAGAGAAGTTTTGGGTGAGTGGCACTTCTCAAGTGTATTATGCTAGTCTTTGCATTTTCATTGCTGCCCTTTTTGATTTATTTGATGGCATGGCTGCTAGATGGTTACAAGTTTTTTCTCCTATAGGAAAAGATTTAGATTCTTTGGCTGATATAGTTTCATTTGGCGTAGCACCAAGTATGATTTTAATGAAATTATTATGGTCAGCTTGGATGCAATCTCCTTCAGCTATGGACATTTCAATTTGGGCAGTAAGTCCGGCATTTTTGGTGGCTTGTTTTGGTGCGTTGCGTTTAGCTCGATTTAATAATGCTCCTGCAACAACTTCTTATTTTACGGGTGTGCCAATTCCTGCTAATGGTTTGGTAGTGGCATCCCTTCCTATTATCATTTTACAAAATCCGCTAGGAATTGGAAACACTCTTTTAAATCCTTGGATTTTATTAGTCATCATTGGTCTTTTATGTTGGCTAATGGTGAGCCATTTTAAGTTATTTACACTTAAATTTTCTCAATTTTCTATCAAAAAATATTGGCCACAAGTTACCTGGCTAGCCTTAACGTTAGTAGCTATTCCTTTCTTACAAAGTTTAGCAATACCGTTTTCATTTTTACTTTATATTACATTATCATTCGCTTATAATCCGTCAGAATCATGATTTTCACAGCTCACATCACTATTATGCCATTAACTGAATTGTTAGACCCACAAGGAAAAGCAGTTAATGAAAGCCTACATCGATTACAATTAAATGCCATTCAAAATGTGCGCATTGGTAAACAAATTACGTTAACTATTGAAGCAAACTCGAAAGAAGAGGCAAATGAAATTGCGGACGTTGCATGTAAAAAAATGCTTTACAACGCAGTAATGGAGAAATATTCTATAGTTATCACTGAATAATTTTAGTAGCCATTTACATGCTTTAATTTTAAAAATTAAAGATCCTGTAAAGACTTATTAATTTCTACTATCTACGCCCCAATATAATTTGGTTTGTAGTGTGTGTAAGAAATTCTGTCCTTCTAATCGAACCAGTTGGATATCGAAATTTTCTTTGCGAATGGCTAATGAAACACTGCTATCGATCGTTTCTGATCGTGAATCGAGTGTACATAAAAATTTCTCCGCTCTCCCTTCTACCTCAAATGAAACTACACTTTTGTCTGATATTACCAATGGCCTCACATTTAAATTATGGGGTGCAACAGGTGTAATTACAAAACTATTGGCTTGGGGGAAAATGATTGGTCCTCCACAACTTAATGAGTACCCAGTAGAACCCGTAGGTGTAGAAACAATTAATCCATCTGCCCAATAAGTACACAAAAATTCTCCATTTAAATACGTGTGAATTTTAATTAATGAAGAGCTGTCTTTTCGGTGTATAGAAAACTCATTTAATGCATAAGGAAATTCTTTAAAAATAGGAATGCTTGCATCTAAATGAATGAGGGTTCTATTATCTAATAAATAAGCGCCTTTTTGTAAAGAATCGATTGCAAAATCTATCTCCTCCATTTTTGTTGAGGCTAAAAAACCCAATCTTCCTAAATTAATTCCCAATATTGGAATTTTTTTATCTCCTATATATTTTACCGTGTCTAGCAAGGTGCCGTCTCCACCAAAACTAAATAAAAAATTTACTTTATTAGTCAACGGTTTTACATCTGAAAATGTTTCAAATATTTCTGGTAGAGAATTGTACGCTTTTAATTTTTCAACAAATGGTTCAAAAATTACAGGTTTGATATCATAATGAGAAAGTGTTTCAAATATTTTTTGATAGATTGAAAAATCATCTTCACTTTGGGCACGATTATAGATGGCTATTTGCATAACTTATTCTTTAGAACCATGTAAAAATAGTCCTTTTTGATTTAAATGATTAAAACTATATTCTATTCTAAATTTTATATTGTAAGACACCAAAACATCAAATCCTGCACCATAACCATTTAATATTTTATTATTTAAAAAGCTCGTTTCAGGATGCTTGTTATAAACATAACCAATGTCATTGTATATTTTAGCGTATACTCTAATGGGTATATATTTTGATATTTTAAATCTATTTTGATGAACTACTTGATCTACAATTCGAAACCTCGTGTTAGCTCTCAATAATGCAAAATGGCTTCCATCGATCACAAAATACTCATAACCTCTAATAAAGTCATTTTTAAAACCCAATGCTCTATTAAATAAATAGGGTTGATGCTGTGGTGATGAAACACGGCCTCTAAATATCAAAGATGCTGAAATATTTTTCCAAATTGGCTGAAAAAAGGAAGTTTGGTTAATAATTTCAAACCGATTGACATCTTTATCGATGCCTAAACCTCTTTTCATTAATGTGGTCTTTATTTCTAGCCCCCTCGTAGGATAAACCCTTACATTGGTATTATTATATTGATGAATATAGGCTAACTCCAAATATTTTATTTTTGTTCGCCCTTCTAAATAATCTGGATTTTTGTCAAATAAACCTTGTATAATTTCATAATGATTATAACTCAGCTGAATTTCATGAATGGTGGTATATTTTCTTCTATAAAAATAATGCAATTTCCCTTGTATTTTTAAATGAGGATATTGTTCATTTCTATAAAATAATAATTTATTTTGTTGGGTTTCATAATTCACTTCCCGCCCAGTCATGTAGGATGCGGAAATACCTAATCCATGTTTTAAATTTTTATCGATATAGGGAATTTTATAAGAAAACCCGAAAAATTTATTGTACCCTAATTGAACAGACGTTATAATTTCTTCATTTCGTCCTCTAAAATTTTTTCGAGTAATTTCTCCGCCATAATTGGTTCTATTCAAGGCCAAATGCTGTTCTTTAAACCAAACATTAAAATTTCTATCGGCTAATGAAAACATAGGTTTAGCGATCCAATACATTAACTCTGTAACAGAAAAATGAATATCAATGGTGTCCTTTTCCACAATATTTACTTGATAATTTACGGTCGAAAATAATTGTAGATTAAGAATTCGTTCTTGATTATAATGAAGCTCTGCTTCTAAATTTTTAGTTTGGATACTGTCTTTTTCCTGAATGCTCATGTCCCGAATAATGATTTTTTCTTTGGTAACTCGATTACCCGAAAAAGTAATTTTTCGTATGTGAAGGTGTGAATAAGGAATTTCTTTTACATCAAATGAAATACCTCTTTTACTTTGCGCCTGCAAAAAAAAGGGGAAAATGAAAAGAATGTTTAGTAAATATTTTTTCAAAATTGGAAGTGCAAAAATAAATAGATTATGATTGAATTAAATCATAAATGTCTAACGTATTTTTTCGAAGTATAAATATTTTATTTCGTTCTATTCTTACTTGCAAAATAGATGCAGGATTTGGCAGTAAAACCTTTTTTTCTAAAATGGTTTGTGTTTGATATGAAAATAAAAATGGATTTTGTTGATACACTAAATATCCATTAAAATATTGAACCGTTTTTGTTTTAAAATGATAAGTTGTATTATAAAAGCCATATAAATCAAACTTGTAAATGCCTTGTAAAGAATCTACCATAAACAAATTGCGCTCTTGTTCTACCATATATATTGGATCAATGGACTCAGTTAAAAAATTTCTCAAATTAATTGTCGATAACAATGCCAACTGATTGTCCAATTTAAATAAATTATTGGTCGCTTGATCGTATACCCAAATATTCCCATCCATCGAATTAGCAATACAAGGTGCATTAAAAATGCCGATGGTATTTAATTTCAACACATTTTTTTTTGAAAGAATGTTATCCAAAATAATGACTTGATTAAAATCGGCATAATATAATAGAATACGCAATGGGTTGGTTGCGTCTATTTGTGTTACTTTTCCCTTTTTTACTTCATTAAATTGTGCAATACTATCGCCTGATGCGTTGTATTTGATTAAAAAATTATTTTCTTTAATAACATAACAATTACCGATTAAATCGGTTGTAAATAAACGAGCTTCTATGGGTATTGATTTCACCAATACCAATGAATCATTAGCCCTGGCAAATAGAGTAATTAGAAAAAATAATCCGGTAATAACCACCTTCATAACTACTAAACGAGATATCGTTAATGTAGTGAACTCCATTGTCCTGGAAGTACTAATTTCCAATCAGTACCATCTGTTTCACTGATGTATAAACCTTGATCGGTAGCACAAAACCAATAGTTTCTGATTGCATCCGTTCTATATCGAACAGTTTTTCCGATAATATCGCTCACTTTAGCATACCAAGGAATTCCTTTACCAATCGATTTAAATTGATTTCCACTGAAGCTAAATAACCCAGCACTATCTAAACCTATGTAAAATTTACCAAATACTTCTTTTCCGAATAATATTTCATGGGTATTCGGCAATAATTGTTTTCCTACATACCAATTTAACCCTTTATCTGCGCTAAAATAAACGCCTTCATTTCCTTTAAAGTCAATTGCAAACAAGCTGTCATGTGAGTGACTGATATACCAACTATTCCCTACTGGCAACGTATTTGGTGAAACGGCAACTACTTGTGTCCAAGGATTCCATCCACTTGGTGGTACAGATTGTTTTCTTTCATACAACGTATCTCCTTTCATTGCATATAAATCTAAATTATTTGTACGAGTTATTGAACGAGGTAAATCTGGAGTTGCTGCCCAATTATTATCTGCAGTAAATGATTTTCCAAAATCCTTGCTGTATCTAATTCCTGACTCGGTACATAAATAAACAGTTAAATCATTGTCGTTGTAGCAAGATACATTTGGAATAAAATAATTATAAAAAGAATCTTTTGCAGTTAACGATTTTCTCACTTTTCCGAAATTGCTGCTAAGTTGTAAAAATTTACCATCGTCTTTACTGAAATAAAAATTTTGTTTTATACAGCTAATTACGCTGTCAGCTATTACTATTTGGCGAATCATCGAATTGTCAGTATAAAATAATGTACTAAAATAAAGTGCATCATTTGTTTTTTTCAATGTTCCATTATAGCCTCCAACATATAATGAGTAGGGGGTTTTTACAGTTGATCCATTATCTATTTGATTATATTTTTTACAACTGCTTATTCCAACTACCAGAATTAACAAGATTAAAATACTTTGTACAATTTTCATATAATTTTTATTTTAGTATAGATGAATTTCCAGTATAAAATTTAAAGTATGTAACTTTATCTTATTCAAATTCACCTATCTTTACCTCAAACTAGACGCTAATATACTATATTTCGTTAGATTTTAACCTAAAAATATCAAATATGAAGATTTCATTTCACGGAGCCGCAAGAACAGTAACGGGCTCAAAACACATTATTCATTTAAATAATGGAAAAAAAATTCTGTTAGATTGTGGGCTTTTTCAAGGCTTAGGAGCAGAAACCTTAGAGCACAATCAGCAATTTGGTTTTGATCCTACAGAAATTACCTATATGATTCTCTCTCATGCTCACATTGATCATTCGGGCTTATTACCCAAATTGGTCAAAGAAGGCTATCAAGGGAACATATTTTGTACGCCAGCAACAGCCGATTTGACCACCATTTTATTGCAAGATTCAGCTTTTATACAAGAAGCAGATATTGCTTATGTAAATAAAAGAAAAATGGCCAAAGGCTTACCTCCTATTTCTCCACTTTATACCATCGCTGATGCCAAAAATGTTTTTCCATTATTTCAAAGAGTAAATTATGGTGAAGTTTTTAAATTAGATGATGATATTTCATTTCACTATACTGATACTGGACATATTTTAGGAAGTGCTGCTGTTCATATTACAATCAAAGAAAATGGAAAAGAAACTACCATAACATTTAGTGGTGATGTTGGTCGGTATCGAGATGTTATCCTATGTTCTCCTGAAGAATTTCCTCAATCGGATTATATCATTTTAGAAAGCACTTATGGAAGCTCCTTGCATGAAGATTTGGCGAATACAGATGAAGAATTATTAAATCATATTCAAGAAACTTGTATTGAAAATAAA
>CANHJA010000003.1 GCA_947460795.1 Bacteroidota bacterium
AAAGCCTCATCAACGTATTGATTCATTTTTTGAGTAGCATATTCAATTCCTTTATGATTATTTACGGCTTCTAAAATAAATTTAATTTCAGTTTTCTTTTTTTCAGAATTTTTAAAAATAGAAATGATTTTATTTTTTGTTGCTTTGTCACAATGATTGAGTGTATGTATTAATGGTAAGGTCATTTTCTTTTCTTTAATGTCATTGCCAGTAGGCTTTCCAACATCTTCATTTCCATAGTCAAATAAATCATCTTTTATTTGAAAAGCAATGCCAACTTTTTCACCAAAAGAACTGAATAATTTTGCTTGTTCTTCATTTTCATTACTTGAAAAAGCACCAGCAGCACATGCAGATGAAATTAATGATGCTGTTTTACACCGAATAATATTGAAATAGATATCTTCCGTAATATCTAATTTACGAGCCTTTTCAGCTTGTAATAATTCACCTTCGCTCATATCTTTAACAGCAGTTGCCAAAATTTCGAGCATTCTAAAATCTTTATTATTCAACGAAAGCAACAATCCTTTTGACAATAAATAATCGCCTACTAAAACAGCTATTTTATTTTTCCAAAGCGCATTAATTGAAAAAAAACCTCTTCGTTTATTAGAGTCGTCAACCACGTCATCATGCACTAAAGTGGCAGTGTGTAATAGCTCAATTAAAGAGGCTGCTCTGTATGTTTTTTCATTAATTTCTCCACAAACTTTGGCAGATAATAAAACAAACATGGGTCTCATTTGCTTTCCTTTCGACTGCACAATGTATTTCATTATTTTATCAAGCAATGACACATTGCTTTTAACCGCTTGATCAAAAACTTTTTCAAAAGCAATTAAATCTTCAAAAATAAAACGTTTTATATCTTTCATTAATATTATGCAATGTTAAATAAAGTAATATAAACTTCCGCCAAAAAGATAAAAAATTAAATTTGTAAAAATGCTATACATTTGTAAACTTAACCAAACCAAATTAATTTATGTTAATCAAAAATTACCTACTATTACCAGCCTTAATTGGTTGGGCTGCATTGTTATCAAATTCAGCAATTGCACAAAATGAAACTATTTACAAAAGTGCTGGATATGATGTTTCCGACACATCTTTAATTCCTGCCAGAAGAATGGAACAACAACGGGATTTTATAAAATCTCAATATGATTTTCCTTCAAAGCCAAGAAATCAGTGGGAAATAGGAGTTAATGTGGGCGCATTTAATGTGTCGGGCGATGTGCGGTCCAAGCACCTATTTACTGCAAAAAATCCAATACAAACTTTAGGATTTGGCCTTCATGTTCGCAAAGCATGGGGATATGTCATTTCAACAAGATTGCAATTCATACACGGCACTGCATCAGGTTATAATTGGCAATCATCCACAGGATATTGGGCACACAGCAATCCTTGGAATAAAATAAGATTAAATGGTGTAGGATATGCTACAGGAAATATTAATTCTACAACTTATTCAGCTACTCCAGTTTATTACAATTACAAAACAAATATTGATGAATTATCTTTTCAAATGGTTGCAACATTAAATAATATTAAATTTCACAAGGCACGAAGCCAGGCAAGTTTATATGCTTTAGTTGGCATGGGTGGAATGTTGTATGATACATGGATAAATGCTATCAACGGAAGTGGAACCAATGCAACATTATATGATTTTCAGAGCATCACGAGTAAATTTTACCAAAATACATCGCCTAATGTAAATTGGCCGAATGGATATCGAACGAGAAAAGCCAAAAATACAGATTTGTTAAAAATGTTTGATGGCAGTTATGAAACTGCTGCAGAAAGACATGACAACAGACCTTGGTTTGGTAAAGAAAGAACTTTTAGAACTATTTTGACAGCTGGTTTAGGGGTTCAATTTAAACTAGGTAGTAAGGTTTCATTGTCTATAGAAGAGAAATTTTCTTTTTCTGGCGATGATTTACTCGATGGCCAAAGATGGCAAGAATATCCTCAACCTGGTTTTGGAGGTTCAGCTATGACTCGAGACAATGATACCTACAACTATTTATCATTGGGTTTAAATATTCACATAGGCAGAAAATCAATTGAACCATTGTGGTGGATGAATCCATTGGATTACAGCTATACAAAAATGAATAAACCGAATAGTGGTGGGGCTTGTGATGTAGATAAAGATGGAGATGGTGTTTCTGATTGTTTTGATCGTTGTCCTGATACTCCTGCAGGAGTGTCTGTTGATACACATGGTTGTGCAATTGACACAGATGGCGATGGGGTGCCTGACTTTAAAGATAAACAATTAATCACTCCTACCGATTGTCAGCCAACTGATGCAGATGGTATTGGTACATGTCCTGATCCTGAATGTTGCTCTGGAAAAGTTGTTCCTGTTGGCTGTGGAGGAATTTCTGGAGGTGCAATTGAATTTACAACAGGCAAATCTAAATTAGATGCAATTTCAAAAGCTGCATTAGCAAGTTTATCTTCAGCAATGCGGGCAAATCCCACTTGTAAGGTATTGATAATCGGAAATGGAAATGGCAGCAAAATGGATCAACAACGATCTTGGGACAGAGTGAATGCTGTCATTAATTACTTGGTAGATAATCAAGGAATTGATCGAGAGCGATTTATTTTTCAATACGGTCAAAATGGAAACAGCGATGCAGTAATTTATCGTTCTGCAGGAGAAGGTGAAGAGGGGCCATCCAATATGCCTCCTCCTTTCCCAAATTTAAGAAGGAATTGATTAAAATTTTTTAGAAAAAGGTACTAATTATGGGGTCTTTTTTGAATTTATTTCTTTTTTTTATTTTTTTTTATGTAGAAAAAAACTATTAAATTTGTAAAATATAACTAACGAGTAATTTATTATTATTAAAAATTAAATTTATGGCAAGTAAAAAGTATCTATTAATAGCAGGATTTATAACCTTGCTTTCAGCCTTTCAAACAAAGGCACAAGAGAATTTAGGAATGTACAAAGGAGCAGGATATGATATTACAGATTCTACTTTAATTCCAATAAAAAGAATGCCGCAACAAACGGATTTTACCAATGGACAATATGATTTTCCAGCAATGCCAAGAAATCAATGGGAAATTGGAATTTCTGGAGGTATGTTAAATGTTTCTGGAGATGTTCGTTCCAAAACAATTTTCAATCGTGCTAAAAAGCCTATGAATACGTTAGGATGGGGGTTGTCAGTAAGAAAAGCATGGGGATATGTTATCTCAACAAGATTGCAGTTTTTACATGGTAGTGCTTCTGGATATAACTGGCAAGCATCACAAGCATACTGGGGACATAGCGGAAATCCTATTTTTGAAGGATACGGAAGTTCAAGTACTTTGATACCTAGTGTATACAACAACTACACAACTACAATTAATCAATTGTCTGTTGATGTAATGGCATCATTAAACAATATCAAATATCATAGAGCTACAAATAAAACAAGCTATTATGCATTATTAGGTGCTGGTTTAATGACATATAACACCAGAATAGATATGAAAAAAGCATCTGGAGCAATGTATACTGCTGCTGATTATGCTACAGCAACTGCAGGTATTACAAACCCAAGTTATTCTGATAGAAAAGAAATTAATAAAAATTTAAATAGTTTGTTTGATGGTGATTATGAAACTCAAGCTGAAAGCCATAAAAACAGAGCTAATATGTTGAATGGTACTGTACGCCCTGTTGTTTCAACTGGTTTTGGTGTTCAATTTAAATTAAGTAAAATGGTAAGTTTACAAATTGAAGATAAAATGACTCTTACTATGGATGATTTAATAGATGGTCAACGTTGGCAAGAATTACCTACTAGCACAACTGGGTTAGTATCTTCTTCAATGTCAAGAGACTATGACAACTTAAACTTTTTCTCAGTAGGCTTAAATGTAAATTTAGGTGCTCATGCAATTGCACCATTGTGGTGGCACAATCCAAATGACTATTCTTACAATGCACTTAAAAATTCAAAGGCTCCTTTAGACAGTAAATGTGATAAAGATGCTGATGGAGATGGCATTTCTGATTGTTTCGATCGTTGTCCAAACACTCCAGGTGGTGTTTCTGTAGATTCACATGGTTGTCCATTTGATACAGATGGTGATGGTGTTGCTGATTACAAAGACAAACAATTAATTACTCCTACAGATTGTCAACCAGTTGATGCTGATGGTGTTGGTAAATGTCCTGAACCTGCATGTTGTTCTGGTATAGTTACTAATACAGGTTGCAGTGCAATTGCGGCTGGTTCAGTTGAATTTAGCTCTGGTTCTGCAAAATTAAGTTCTACTTCAATGGCTCAATTGAATACTCTTGCAGGTTCAATGCGTTCAAATCCAAATTGCAAAACTGTTGTAATTGGAAATGGTTCTGGTAGCAAAATTGAACAACAACGTTCTTGGGATAGAGTTAACTCTGTAATTAATTACATGGTTGACAAACAAGGAATTGATAGAGAAAGATTTATTTTCCAATATGGTAACAATGGAAATGCAAACTCTGTAGATTATCGTTCAGCTGGAAATGGTGAAGAAGGTCCTTCAAATACACCTCCTCCATTCCCTAACTTAAGAAAAAATTAATACTTTTTGCTTTTAAAAATAGAAAAAGTCCCGAGCAATCGGGACTTTTTTATGTAAATAATCAATATCAAATTACTACCTTTACAACCAAAATTTTAAAATTTTCGAATCTAAATTAGATCTATTTAGAGTCAGTAATTAATGGTTTTAAATATCGGTGCGGATTGGAATAGTTATTATGAAAATATTAAATGATAAGTTAGATCAAGGCAACTGAAAATCTAGATACCGCGTGAAAAAGTTTATTAATAATTAAGTATACTATTTAACATCAAAAAATAAAGAATATATAGTGAATATAGGAATAATAGGAAGCGGAACAATGGGCGCAGGCATTGCACAAGTTGCAGCTCAACATGGGAACCAAGTTGTCGTAATTGATACAAACTTAGTTGCTTTAGAGAAAGCGAAAAAAGGAATTGATACTACGCTTCAAAAATTAGTTGATAAACAAAAAATAACAGCTGAGAAAAGTATTGAAATTTCAAATGCAATCACTTGGAATAATCAGTTTGAAGTGCTTAAAAACTGTGATTTAATTATTGAAGCCATTGTAGAAAATCTAACCATAAAACAAAATCTTTTTGCAGAATTAGAGGCAATTGTGTCTGATGAATGTATTCTTGCAACCAATACTTCTTCGCTTTCCATTACATCTATTGCAGCTAATTGCAATAAGCCAGAAAGGGTGATTGGGGTTCATTTCTTTAATCCTGCTACTGTAATGGAATTGGTTGAAATTGTCCCAGCTCTACAAACCAGTGCTGCAACAACTAGCAAAGCAATTTCTATCATTGATAGCTGGAATAAAAAAACAGTAACTACGAAAGATACTCCAGGTTTTATTGTCAATAGAATCGCACGTCCTTTTTACAGCGAAGCAATTCGAATTTATGAAGAAGGCATGGCCAGTATTGAAACAATCGACTATGCAATGAAATCGATTGGAGGCTTTAAAATGGGCCCGTTTGAATTGATGGATTTAATTGGACATGATGTGAACTATATGGTTACAGAAACAGTTTGGACTTCTTTTTATTTTGATCCAAGATATACGCCATCCTTTACACAAAAAAGATTAGTTGAAGCAAAATGGTTTGGAAAAAAATCGGGCAGGGGTTTTTATAATTATGCCGATGGAGCGATAAAAAATAATCCTGAATCAACGGATAATGTTTTGTTAGAGAATATTTTTATCAGAATTTTAGTGATGTTGATGAATGAGGCTGCAAATGCACTCTACTTGAATGTAGCTAACAAAGAAGATATTGATTTAGCCATGACAAAAGGGGTAAATTATCCTAAAGGTTTATTGAAATGGGCAGATGAAATTGGAATTAGTAATTGTATGGATATACTAGATACTTTGTATGATGAGTACCGTGAAGATCGATATCGTTGTAGTCCAATATTGCGACGTATGGCAAATTTTGAAGAAGTATTTTATAGTAATTAATTGAATATGTTTTACGAATATAAAGGCATAAAACCTATCGTGCACGAAAGTGCTTATGTGCATCCACAAGCTGTAGTTACGGGTAATGTAATAATTGGAAAAAATGTTTATATCGGTCCATGTGCTACGATTCGAGGCGATTTCGGAAAAATTATTATAGAAGATGGTTGCAATGTTCAAGAAAATTGCAACATCCATATGTTTCCTGGAGTTACTGTTTTATTAAAAGAAAATGCACACATTGGCCATGGTGCCATTATACATGGAGCTACTATTGGTAAAAATTGTTTGGTAGGCATGAACGCTGTAATAATGGATGATGTAATATTAGGAGATGAATGTATTGTAGGTGCCCTAAGTTTTGTGAAAGCAAAAGAAAACATTCCAGCTCGCAGTTTATTGGCAGGAAACCCAGCTAAAATAATTAAACAAGTGAGTGATGAAATGATTGGCTGGAAATCTGATGGCACAAGAATATACCAACAGTTAGCCATGGACAGTCATCATGAAATGAAGGTATGTGAACCGCTTCGCGAGATGCCTAAGGACAGAAAAGAATTAGAGACAACATATAAAACCTGGAGTGGTACAAAAAAATAAAAAATATTGAAAAATTATTTTAATATTTCTAAACTTTTTGCAATAATATTTACACATTCATCTAATTCTGCTTGTGTAATTACTAATGGTGGTGCTAAACGAATTTTGTCTCCGTGAGTAGGTTTTGCCAACAAGCCATGATGCATCATATTTACACATAAATCCCAAGCAGCGTCTTTGTTTTCATGTTTGATAACAATCGCATTTAACAGACCTTTACCTCTAACTAATGATATAAATGGACTATTTAAATTGCGAATTTGTGTTCTGAAATATTCACCTAATTTCTCTGCATTTTCACTCATATTTTCATCTTTCAATACTTGTAAAGCAGCGATAGCAACTTTACAAGCCAAAGGATTTCCACCATAGGTTGAGCCATGCTCTCCTGGTTTTATTGTCAACATGATTTCGTCATTACAAAGTACTGCACTAATAGGCAATACACCACCACTCAACGCTTTTCCTAATATTAAAATGTCAGCTTTAATATTTTCATGATCAATAGCAAGCATCTTTCCTGTTCTGGCTAAACCTGTTTGAATTTCATCTGCAATAAAAAGCACATTAGCTGCTTTACACATTTCAAAACATGTTGCTAAGTAACCTTCGTCAGGAACTACAACTCCTGCTTCCCCTTGAATAGGCTCTACTAAAAATCCACAAACATTTTTATCTTTTAATGCTGTTGCTAAAGCTTGTGTATTATTATACTCTATTGTTTCATAACCAGTAATGAATGGGCCAAAGCCTGTTTTTGAACTTTCATCGGTGCTAAAAGATATTACATTCACGGTGCGACCATGAAAATTTTCTGAGCAAACAATAATTTTTGCTTCATTTACAGGAATTCCCTTTTTATCATAACCCCAACGTCGGGCTAGTTTGATGGCAGTTTCAACAGCCTCAACACCAGAGTTCATTGGTAACACTTTGTCATATCCAAAAAAATGAGTGATAAATTCTGCATATTCACCTAATAAATTACTGTGAAAAGCTCTAGAGGTGAGTGTTAAAACACTAGCTTGCTCTACTAACGCATCAATTATTTTTGGATGGCAATGCCCTTGATTGATCGCTGAGTATCCACTTAAAAAATCAAAGTATTTTTTACCCTCAACATCCCACACATATACACCTTTTCCTTTTGTAAGCATCACCGGTAATGGATGATAATTATGTGCATTGTATTTTTCTTCTCTCTCAATTAATTGCTGTGTTAATGACATATTGATCGTTTGCATTTAGCAAAGGTATTCAATCAATAATGAAATTCAAATTACCAATTAGAAAATCAACAAATCAATTTATAATTTCATATAACTTTCAATTATAGTATTTATAATTAGACGATATAGCATATTTGGCACAGTAAAATAGCGCCTAAAATTAAAAATGGATATTGCAGTTAATATTTCGCAATTATAATCTGCAAATCATATTTAAATCTATATTTGCTGATTCAAAATAAAAAAGTCGTGAGTTCACATTCCAAACTTAACAAAGTTTCTGCTGCGGGTCTATTAATCGCTTTAGGTATTATTTATGGCGATATTGGTACTTCTCCTCTCTATGTATTCAATGAGATTTTAAAGGGGAAAATTGTCGATGAATTATTGATCATTGGAGGTTTATCATGTATCATTTGGACACTTACTTTGCAAACCACCGTAAAGTACGTTTTATTTACTCTTAAAGCTGATAACAAAGGGGAAGGGGGTATTTTTTCTTTATATGCATTAGTTAGACGTCAAAAAAAATGGTTAGTAATTCCTGCATTAATTGGTGGAGCAGCCTTATTAGCTGATGGAATGATTACACCACCAATTTCTGTTTCATCAGCGATTGAAGGTTTAAGACAATTGCCAGCTTTTCATTCAATAACCGAAAATTCTATTGTTTGGATTGTTATACTAATAATTTCATTGTTGTTTTTTGTGCAACAATTTGGAACCGCATCAATCGGTAAATTATTTGGTCCAATAATGTTAGTGTGGTTTGGCATGTTAGCCGTATTAGGATTATTGCATATTGGAGATGATATTCAAATTTTCAAAGCATTAAATCCATATTATGCGATTAAAATTTTAATGGTATATCCAAAGGGATTTTGGATTTTAGGGGCTGTCTTTTTATGTACAACTGGGGCAGAGGCGTTGTATTCTGATTTAGGGCACTGTGGCAAGGGCAATATTCGATACAGTTGGGTATTTGTCAAATTTGCTTTAATCCTACAATATTTAGGGCAAGGCGCATGGTTATTAGCAAATCATAAAGGGCATTTAATTTCAGAGGAATTAATAAGCAATGGGTTTAATCCTTTTTATGGAGTAATGCCTCAACAATTTAAGCTTGTTGGTTTAATAATTGCTACTTTAGCAGCCATTATCGCATCTCAAGCATTAATAAGCGGTTCGTTTACATTAATCAGTGAAAGTATGCGTTTGAATCTTTGGCCAAAAATGAAAATTAATTATCCTACTGAAGCCAAAGGTCAATTGTATATTCCATCGATTAATTTGCTTTTATATATTGGTTGTGTAGGGATTACATTATACTTTCGTTCATCTTCAAATATGGCAGCAGCTTATGGATTGGCCATCACATTGTGTATGTTAGCGACCTCTATTTTATTTGCTAATTTTTTAGTTTCTCGAAGAGCCAAGCCAATTTTTGTTTATACCTATTTATTTGTTTATATAACGATTGAGATTAGTTTTTTAATTGCCAATTTAGAAAAATTTCCTTTGGGGGGTTACGTTACTTTATTAGTTGGAGGGGTATTGTTTTGTGTTATGTATGTTTGGTTCCGCTCACGAAAAATTAAAAATCGCTATGTGGAGTTTGTAAAAATTGAAGACCACATACATCAATTACAAGATTTAAGTAATGACAATAGCATTCCCAAATATGCAACCCACTTAGTGTATTTAACGAGCGCTAATAATCCGAATGAAATTGAACATAAAATTATTTATTCTATTTTAAATAAAAAACCTAAACGAGCCGATTTGTATTGGTTCATTCATGTGGATGTTGTAGACGAACCCTACAAAACAGAATATGTTGTGGATACAATTATTCCAAATGAAATCATTCGAATTGAATTTAGATTAGGATTTAGAGAAGAACAGAGAATTAATTTAATGTTTAGAAAAGTGGTAGAGGATATGGTGAAAAATAAAGAAGTAAACATTACCAGCCGATATACCTCTTTACAAAAAAATAAAGTGGCAGGCGATTGGCAATTCATTGTAATGGAGAAATTCTTATCACATGATAATGATTTACCAGTAATAGAACGATTAGTAATGCGATTCTATTTCATGATTAAGAAATTCGGTTTGAGTGAAGAAAAAGGTTTTGGACTCGATAGTTCTTATGTTACTGTTGAAAAATATCCATTAGTTGTTTCCCCAGTTTCTAATTTAAATTTGAAACGTGTGGAAAAAGAGACAATCTAAGCTCGATTATAATTTTAAATAAAAATTTTTAAACAAGGTGTTTGTGCGATCAGTATAAACACCTTTTTCTTTGATGGTTAGATTGTCGATGTGTAGATCTGTTTTTTGAAATGACAGAATTGCAATAAAATATTTTACTTGCAAATTTTCATTGGGTTGAATCAATAAATATTGATTTAAAAATAAATTATGGGTAGAAATAAAATGTTCTAATTCATTTTTACGCTCAATAGGCAACAAAATAGAGCATGCACCACTTTGCGACAAGTTGTTTTTAATTACACCAATTAATTTCTCCAATGTCAATTCAGTTGAATGCCAAGCTTTGTTTTTAATAACGTTTGGTGATTTTAGTTGATTCTCAAAAAAAGGAGGATTTACAATTATGAAATCATATTTTTTAGTAAATAGATGATGAGTAACATCTGCATGTAAACAATTAATTTGAGATGCAAATGGGGAGGCTTGAATGTTTTCCTCTCCTTGAATAAACGATTGTTCATCAATTTCTAAAGCGTCAATTTCTATTTGAGGAAAGCGCTGGGCCACCATTAAACTTAACAACCCCGTTCCACTACCAATATCTAAAATGGATTTTGCAGAAGTTGCAATTGGGGTATAAGCACCTTGTATACAGGCTATCTCAGTTACCTTCATGGCACAATTTTCTTGATGAATGCTAAATTGTTTAAACTGAAACATAACCAAATGTGTAAATTTTAAAATTGCTTTTTATTAGTTTCTATAAAAAAAAGAGACACACTAAATAAGCAAAAGGGGCTGCAAGCAACAAGGAGTCAAACCGATCTAATGCGCCACCATGTCCGGGCATTATCATTCCAGAATCTTTAACATTAGCCAATCGTTTTAATTTAGATTCTACCAAATCGCCTATAGTGCCTATTGCCGAAGCAATTAAACCAAAAGTGATCCACAATGAAATCGAAAATGTTTGTGAAAAGTAACCCCATAAAGCGGCAAACAACATGCAAAAAAAGATACCACCCAAAGTGCCTTCTATGGTTTTTTTAGGAGAAATTGAAGGAGCCATTTTTGTTTTTCCAATAAATGAACCTACCAAATAGGCCATGGTGTCATTTGTCCAAATTAATACTATTAATGACAAAGGCAACAACATATCCATAAAACGCAATTGCACCAAAAGTCCTAATGACATAGAAATGTAACCTATGCCAGTTAATAAATAAATAGATTCTTTATTTTTTTTAAATAAAAAAAAGAGCGCAGCTGCACCTAAACTAGTCCCTAAAAAATAAAATAAAAATGGTTTTAATAAGCACGAAACAGCATTTTCACCTGTATTGATTGGCAAAGTAATAATCGTTAGAAATGAAGCAACTCCTATGAAATAAAAATTCATTTTTTCATTTCGAGAAAATTGAGTTCCCAAAATTTTTTCTACAATACTTGCAAATTCTTTTAATGCCAAAATAGTAACAAAAAGAAACAAAGTTATAAAAGACCATTCATTCCATAGTAAGCAGCTAAGCATGATAATTGAAAAAACAATTGCGCTGCCCAGTCGTGTCAAAAATACTTTTTTATCTAATGCCATAAATTTTAACTTAATTTAATGTCTTTTAAAATTGTTTCTGCTGCTGTTTTAAATTCTTCTGGAACGTGCAATTCTACATATCCAAACGACATGTAGGAACTGTCTTGTTTGTTGAGCAAAACACAAGGTATCTCATTGCTTTCAAGATTTCCTTTTACTACTTCAGCATCAAATTTATTATTTGATTTATAAACACAAGTCCATTTAATTTTATCACTCATTTTTTTAATTTTTAAATTTACATGTCTATTTCAAACGTTTCTTTTTCTACTTCACTAATCACAAATGGTTTTCGTTGAGAATATAAGTAATACGCTATGGCTAAGGTAATTATTCCGGATGCCAAGCCAACTAAAATAGATACATCACCCATTTCTAAAGGATTCATTTTTGAAATACCTGAATTAAATAAATACATCATTAATATCGTCATGAAATTATTTAGGAAATGAACCACAATCGTAATCCATAAATTGCTTGTGTAATGATAAATAATACCCAACAATAAACCCATAAAAAAACGGGGTAAAAAGGCATTCATTTGACCATGAAATGCACTAAATATGATTGCTACAAGGACAATGCCAATCCATTGATTTTTGCGCAGCCAATTAGCGAATAATTGTTGTAAGCAACCTCTAAAAAATACTTCTTCAATAATGGCAGGTGCTATGCAAATGGCCAATGTGTTAAGCAATAAATCACTCCAATGACTGCCTTGCAACATTGCTACATACATCTTGCTAATGCGCTCATCATCTGTTTTGTATTTTGATAAAAAAGAAAAATGACCATTCCATTGTTCTAACAATGACGTAAACGGCAATGCGCAAGCAAATAAAATAATGGCCCATATCCAAATGTATCCATTGGTTTTAGATTTTAATCCTAAATATTTGACAGGGCTTGGAAAAGCTAAATATGCAAAAAGGAATGAGGGCAATAATAGTAAAAATGCTAAAAAAACAGCGTTGATTATTTTCATTTTATCACCCACTTCTTTTGTCATATCGGACATTGAATTCATTTCATCCAATGAAATTCCAGTCAGCATTTCGCTTATTTGTTGAATAGCAAAGCCGCCAATAACCAAACTCATTGACAGAATAACTAAAAACACGATAAATTGTTTTCCTGAGTTGTAAAATGTAAGATATCGATTTAACATAATGTATAATGAATTTGCAAATATAACACTTCGTATTTTCTAAACCTTCAAGGTTTTAAAATCCTTGAAGCTTTGAATGACTATATTTGCCCAATGAATTATATAAAACTCATTTTTGAAAAACTTTCTGAAGACCAAATCGATATTCTAACCGCTCTTTTTAGTGATGAAAATATTCATGGAATGGAGCAAATTGAATCCAATATGTTGGTCTATTTTTCAGAATCTGATTTTGATGAAAATTACATCAATGAGTTGATTGCTCCTTTCGAATTTACATTTAGTAAAGAAATTACTGTGCATGAAAACTGGAATGCTACTTGGGAATCTAATTTTGAACCTATCACTATTGGCAATGTAGTTGGATTGAGAGCGCATTTTCATCCAAAATTTGAAAATATGCTTTATGATATAGAAATTACTCCTAAAATGAGTTTTGGAACTGGCCATCATGAAACTACGCAAATGATGATGGAATATTTAATAGAAACTGATTGTGAAAACAAATCAGTATTTGACTTTGGATGTGGAACTGGTGTGTTAGCTATTTTTGCTAAATTAAAAGGGGCAAGCAATGTAATTGGAATTGATAATGACGCTTGGTCTGTAGAAAATGCTATAGAGAATTGCCAGAAAAATAATTGCAGTGAGGTTCTAATATCTATCAATGACATTTCAACTGTACAAGGTCCTTTTGACATTATTGAAGCCAATATTAACCTCAACATCTTGCTTTTTTACATGAATAAATTAAAAGAATTGTTGACGCCAAACGGGGACTTATTTCTTTCAGGTATTTTAATAGAAGACATTCCTACTATTGAAAAAGCACTTATTCCATTGAATTTAGCGGTTGTATCCAGTAAACATATGAAAACATGGGCTTCGTTACATATAAAAAATTATAATTTGTAGCTTGTAATAACGTATAAATGTGGTATATTTGTCATTCCGTTATTAACTAAAAAATTTAGATGCAAGAAATTATATTAGTCATTTTAGCTTATTTGTTGGGTTCAATCCCTACAGCTGTTTGGGTTAGTAAATACTTTTTTAAAATAGATATTCGGAATTATGGCAGTGGAAATGCAGGAGCTACCAACACACTGCGAGTTTTAGGTTCAAAAGCGGGCGCATTTGTATTTGCTATTGATATGATTAAAGGATTTATAGCAGTTGATTTGGCCTATTTAATTGCACATTATCAAATGAGCAATATTGATTTAACTAACTTTCAAGTGGTATTAGGTATTGCAGCAGTTGTAGGTCATATATTTCCTATTTGGGCAAATTTTAAAGGAGGAAAAGGCATTGCAACTTTATTTGGAATGATCTTGGCCATTCAACCAATGGTAGCAGGGAGTTTAGTTATTGTTTTTTTCTTGATGTTATTTTTGACTCGATATGTTTCATTGAGTTCAATTACTGCAAGTATAGCATTTCCTGTTTTAATATTTTTTATATTTCGAGAGCCTGAAATAATGTATCGTTTATTTGCTTTAGCAACAGCCATTTTAGTGGTTTTAACGCATCATAAAAATATCAACAGATTATTGTCGGGCAACGAAAGCCAAATAAATCTATTTAAGAAAAAAGATCAAGAATAAAACCCCATTATTCTTAAATTCCCCCCTTTTCATCATACTTTTTTTAGGTTAAAATAGGTTTGAACTATGAATTTTATTGATTTATGTTACCATTATTTTAAAGGTTAAATAAAAACAAGATGCTACTATTTATCAAAAAATAAATATAAACTCCCTATTGATTGCTTATATTTAAGCAATGAAATCTTTACTGGTTAAAATATTAATTTCAACAATCGCCACACTTACCTTAGGAATTGCGAGTGGTTTTAGTACAATTCAATCAATCAAGGATTGGTATCAATTTTTAATAAAGCCTAGTTTCAATCCGCCCAATTGGATTTTTGGACCTGTTTGGACAATATTATATGTAATGATGGGCATTTCATTTGCTATGATTTGGCATGCTAGCCATATTCAAAAAAATAGAGCGATCTTATTATTTACAATTCAATTTATTTTTAATTTGGCTTGGTCTTTTTTGTTTTTTAATTGTCACTTATTGGGCATTGCCTTTGTTGAAATTTTATTAATGGGGTATTTTATTGTAAGTACTATTATTTCATTTTATAAAATAAATAAAGTGGCAGCTTATCTTTTAATTCCTTATTTATGTTGGGTTTGTTTTGCCACAGTTTTAAATGGAACTATTTGGTTTTTGAATAAATAGTTTATGGATATAAGCAATAAATAAAAGTGCGGAAAGATTAGTTCTTTTGTATATACATTAGCTGATTAGTTAAAAATTAGCACATATGAGGCGCCCTTGGAATTTAAATGATACTTGTATTTACAGCTTGGCTACTTACCATAACGAGCAGGTAAATATGAATATCTGCACCTATGTAATTCCCATCAGTATGAAACCTAAATGGTATGCAATTGCCATTTATAACAATACAAAATCATTACAAAATATGCAAAACAGTCAATATTGTGTTTTACAATATTTACAGGTTTCACAATATAATTTAGTAAATCATTTAGGCAAAAAAACAGGTGTAAATTATAATAAGCATGCTTTTTTGCAAAAGAGAAATTTAATTGAAAAATGGAATGGATTGGATGTATTGAAAAATACGGGCGCACTTGTTTTATTGAAAAAAGTGAATGCACAACAAACCGGCGACCATGTATTATTTACTTTTGAAATGGTGAAATACGCATCTTTTTCAGATGAATTATTGACCAATCAAGTTTTAATTGATAAAAAAATAATAAGAGCATGACGACTGTAGAAATTGATCGAATTATTGAAATGGCATGGGAAGATAGAACCCCATTCGAGGCTATATTATTTCAATTTGGAATAACGGAACAGCAAGTAATTGCACTTATGCGAAAAGAGTTAAAACGGAGTAGTTTTAATTTATGGAGAAAACGAGTAAACAGCGGCGTTAGTCAAAAACATTTGGCTAAGCGAACTGCAGGAATGAATCGTTTTAAATGCACTTTACAACGAACTATTTCGATGAATAAAATAAGTAAACGCTAACGTATGCAAGCTTCTTTTAGCACTTCGTATAAGGCTATTTTGCAAAAAATAGAAACCATAAATCCTCTTGCCTATGGCAAAACAAGAAACTATGTTCATGGAGATGTAACTTACCTTTCTCCTTATATTTCACGAGGTGTAATCAGTACAAAGCAAGTGTTAAGTAGTATTATTCGCAGAGGTTTTACGCTGTATGAAACAGAACAATTGGTCAAAGAATTGGCTTGGCGTGATTATTTTCAACGAGTAGGGCAAGCAAGAAATATCAATGAAGATTTAAAAAGTAAACAGACAGAAGTGACAAACTTTAAGATTCCTTCGGCTGTTCTAAATGCCACAACTACGATAAAAGGTATCGATGTTTCTATTTTAAATTTACTTGAAACTGGTTATATGCATAATCATTGTAGAATGTATACCGCATCAATAATTTGCAACCTTGCAAAGTCTCATTGGCTTGCACCCGCAAAATGGATGTATTATTATTTACTTGATGGAGATTGGGCAAGCAATGCATGCAGTTGGCAATGGGTAGCAGGTTGTAATAGCAATAAAAAATATTTTGCAAGTCAAGAAAATGTATCAAAATTTACGAATGAAATTCAACAGAGCAGCTACTTAGATGTAGTCTACAAGGACCCATTAAATATTGCAACCCCTTCAATTTTAGAACAAACAAGCACTGTTAATTTACTTGCCCATTTGCCTGCATCAAGCGATTGTAAAATTGTTCAAAGTAATCCAACATTTATTTATAATTACTACAATTTAGATCCGTTGTGGCATATGGAAGAAGAAGGAAATCGGATATTGCTCTTGGAACCCAGTCATTTTTTAGAATATCCAATTAGCCCAAAATGTATTGATTTTATGCTGGCTCTTGCAAAAAACATTTCCTCCATTCAAATATATGTAGGTGAATTTGATGAATTTGTAAACAAATACCAAGTGCAAAATATTTATTATAAAGAGCATCCATTCAATAAACATTACATAGGATTTGAAGAAAGCAGAGAGTGGATTTGCAATACAATTATTGGTTATTTTCCATCCTTTTTTGCTTATTGGAAACAAATTGAGAAAGAAGTAAAAAAACAATTCAGTTAATATGATTTTACAAAAAAAAGAAATTGAACAATTAGAGTCAAGATACAGGGCTACGTTTATTAATTCATTGGCGGGCTATCGACAAGCTGTTTTAATAGGTTCAAAATCATTGGATGGGAAAAGCAATGTGTCTATTTTTAATTCTTTAATACACTTGGGGGCCAATCCTGCATTGTGGGGTTTTATTTGTCGGCCAGATACCGTTCAGCGTGATACACTTCGAAATATATTGGAAACAAATTCCTATACTTTTAATTATGTTCAAACAAATGATTTTGAAAAAGCTCACCAAACATCAGCAAAGTATGAAACAGCAGTTTCAGAATTTGATGCAGTGGGATTTACTGAACAAATAATTGAACCAATTCATGCACCTTTTGTGCAAGAAGCAGTAGTAAAAATTGGCATGCAATTTTCAGAAAAAATAGACATTAAACTCAATGGGACTATTTTGGTAATTGGCAGTATTGAATATATAGAGTTGAATGAAAATTGTATTGGCAAAGATGGTTTTGTAGGTTTGGAAAAAGAAAATATTTTGGGTTGTGTGGGTTTAGACGCCTATTATAGTCCTCAGTTTTTAGGAAGGTTATCATATGCAAAACCTGAAAAATGGACAACTCGGATTCAGTAAAAAAACAACTAAATATTGTTTGGTTAAAGCGTGATTTGCGAAGCCAAGATCATGCTTGTTTTGCGGCTGCAGAAAATAGTCAAGTTCCCTATTTGAGTATTTTTATTTTTGAACCCAGCATCATTTCTTATGCCGATACTTCACTGAGACATTTGCAATTTCAATATCATTCATTATTGGAATTAAATGTTGAATTTAAAAATAACAATAAAAGTATAATTTTATTTCATGCTGAGGCCATGGATGTATTTAATTTTTTACATCAAAAGTTCGATATACAAAAAGTATTTAGTTACCAAGAAAGTGGTATCCAACTTACGTATCAAAGAGATATTTTATTAACTCAGGTTTTTAAAAATAATTTAATTGATTGGATTGAATTTCAACGGGATGGTATAATACGTAAATTGAAAAATAGATATGATTGGGATAAAAAATGGTTCGAAACCATGCACCAGCCTATGATCCAAAATAGTTATCAATATCAAGCGGCTATAGTTTTTCAAAATCCATATGAGATGCAAAAAGATTTTCTGCAAAATTTATCAGGATATCCTACGCAAATGCAACCCGCTGGAGAAAAATATGGGCATCGATATTTACAAAGTTTTTTACGAACAAGAGGATATAATTACAGCAAACATATTTCCAAGCCTTTGTTAAGCAGAACATCATGCGCTCGAATTTCACCTTATTTGTCTTGGGGCAATTTATCTATTCGTCAAGTATATCAATATACTTTAATGACCACAAAAGACATTAAATTAAAACGTCCATTTCAAAATTTTCTATCACGGTTACATTGGCATTGCCATTTTATACAAAAGTTTGAAATGGAATGTCGCTATGAAAAAGAGTGCATCAATAGAGGGTATGAATTGATAGAACGAGAAGAAAAAAATGATTTAATTGAAGCCTGGAAAAATGGCAATACAGGAGTTCCTATCGTGGATGCTTGTATGAAATGTTTGCATGCAACTGGTTGGATTAATTTTAGAATGAGGGCATTAATTGTTTCATTTTTAACGCATCATTTATTTCAAGATTGGAGAAAGGGAGTTTATTTTTTAGCACAACAATTTTTAGATTATGAACCAGGTATTCATTATCCACAATTTCAAATGCAAGCAGGTACTACAGGAATAAATATGATACGCGTTTATAATCCAGTAAAAAATTCATTGGAACATGATGAACATGGATTGTTTATCAAAAAGTGGTTGCCTCAATTAGCTCATTTACCTCTTTCATTTATTCATCAACCTTGGTTAATGACTAGCATGGACGAAAGATTGTATAATTTTAAATTAGGATTAGATTATCCCAAACCTATAATTGATTTGGAAAATAATTTAAGAATGAATACAGACAAATTATGGGCAATGCGAAAAAATGAAATGGTTATAGAAGAAAATAAAAGAATCATAGAAACGCATACTCGAAAAACACCAAAGTCATTTTCTACAAAAAAGAAAGCACAAGTAGTAAAGGATAAAACTATTCAAACTTTATTTAATCAATGAAAAATATAAAAAAAGAAAATCTACCTCAACGCACTTGTGTAGTGTGTTTAAGACCTTTTACCTGGCGCAAAAAATGGGAGAAAGTATGGCATGAAGTAAAGTTTTGCAGTGATAAATGTAGAATAAATAAAACCAATGCTAAACCGAGTAAATAGCTTTTAATTTTACCATCATGAAAAATATTTTAATTATTGGAGCAGGAAAAGGAATTGGCTTAAGTACAGTGAAAAATTTACAGCATACGCATAACTTATTTGCCGTTTCACGACATTTAACGCCTGAGTTGTCAGCTGAGAACACAACTTTTTTTGAGCTGGATACAACTAAAGACAATTTAGATTCATTGGCTACATTGCCCGATGAAATTCATGGGTTGGTATATTGTCCTGGGTCCATTAATTTGAAGCCTTTTAATCGTTTAACCACTCAAGATTTTTTAAATGATTTTCATCAAAATGTAATTGGCGCAATAAATGTCATTCAATATATTCTACCTAAATTAAAAAGAGCAAATGGTTCTAGCGTTGTTTTATTTAGTACGGTTGCTGTAAAAATGGGCATGCCTTTTCATGCATCTATTGCTGCTTCAAAAGGAGCGATTGAGGGACTTGCAAAAAGTTTAGCTGCTGAATATGCAGCTTCAAAAATTACATTCAATGTAATTGCCCCATCCTTAACGGATACCCCTTTGGCTTCTATGCTGCTTAGCACAGATGAAAAAAAGGAGGCCTCTAACAAACGACATCCGTTACAACGCATAGGAAATCCTGATGAAATATCTAAATTAGTTTCTTTCTTATTAAGTGAAGATGCATCTTGGATGACAGGTCAAATTATTGGTATTGATGGAGGAATGGGAAGCTTAAAAGTTTAGTATGTCTATTGTAAAGTAGATAGATGCTTAGCAGCTACAAAACCGCAAGTCCAAGCATTTTGAAAATTAAAACCACCTGTTATTCCATCTATATTTAGGATTTCCCCACCAAAAAATAAATTAGACACTAATTTACTTTGCATAGTATCTGCATCTACTTCATTTAATTCTACGCCACCGCAAGTAACAAATTCTTCTTTAAAAGTTGTTTTGCCTTTTACTTGAAAAGTGTGTGTTGTCAATGTATGTATTAATTTATTTTGTTCTTTTGAAGGCAGTTCGCTCCATTTTGTTACTTCGTCAATTTCATTTTCATGTAATATAAAATCCCACAATCGAGTAGGCAAACCAAATGGATTTTTGTTTTTTAATTGCAAATGACTTTGTTTATTTCTCAAGTCATTCCAATTGCTCCTCAGTTCACTTTCTTTAATCCCTAGCCAATTAATAATGATTGTAAAATCATAATTTTTTTGTTGCAATTCCAATGCGCCCCAGGCTGATAATCGTAAAATTGCGGGGCCGCTAAATCCCCAATGGGTTACTAAAACAGGCCCCTGTTCTTCTAATTTAGTTCCTACTATTTTACAAATTGCATTTTCTACAACCACGCCCATCAAGTTATTAATAGGATGTTTGGGGATGTTAAAAGTAAATAAAGAAGGTACAGGCACATCTATTTTATGTCCCAGTTTTTTCATCCAATCGTATTGTTCTATTTTAGGGAATCCACCGCTTGCTATATATAAATAGTCTGCAATTATTCGTTGACCATTCTTAGTTTCTAAAATAAATTGATCTTTGATTTTTTCTATAGAAACAATTTCAGTTTGAATTTTTAATTCGATTTTATATTTAGAAACTTCATTTAATAAACAATCTATTATGCTTTGCGAAGAGTCTGATATAGGGAAAACTCTCCCGTCTATTTCTGTTTTAAGTTTCACTCCTCGTTCTTCAAACCAATTTATAGTGTCAGTAGTTGTAAAATGCTTGAATGATTTTTTTAAAAAATTTTTACCTCTAGGGTATTTTTGAATTAGCAATGAAGCTTGCGCAATCCCATTGGTGACATTACATCTACCACCACCGCTTACCTTTACTTTTTGCAATACTTTGGATTGTTTCTCTACAATTGTAATTTTTAAATTTGGATTTATTTTCGCTGCGTTCACTGCACAAAAAAAACCAGACGCACCACCTCCTATTATAACTAATTGCTTTTGCATTTTTTAATTCTTAATCTATGTAAATTTTCCTTGATCCAGTTGGGTAGAAATTAATAGCTGTAGATATTTTTTTATTTTTGATAAATATACAATCATTCAAAATACCTTCAATAAAAAAGCTACTCAATTGAGTAGCTTTTTTATACTAAAATTTTATTGTTTATTTTTTCTTATTGCCTAGGAATCGATTGCCTGATGGACCTTTTAAAGAAGGACTACCTAATCTGTCCATACAACAACGGAAACCAATTGTTGAACTTGTGTGGCTAGCTTGTAAGAAACGACGAGTACCTGGGCTTAACCAATACGCTCTGTCATTCCAACTACCTCCTTTATAAACATGTGCATCATCATTTACTAAAGTAGTTTTTCCATAATCATAAACTGCTCCACTTGTTGAATCTCCATCTTCATATGCGATTACATTTGAACCTCTGTAGTTGATGTTTTTTTCTGCTAATTCTTCTTGTGTAACTAAACGTTTTGGGATTCTACCTAAACTGTCTTTTTCCTCTAAAGAATAATCGTCTAAAGTTTTAAATGTTTCAAAAACATTTCCTCTAAATGGTCTGAAATCAGATGCATCCATTGGTGTATTGGGTCTGTAAACGTCCAATACCCACTCACTTACGTTACCAGCCATGTTGTATAATCCAAATGCATTTGGTTTATATGCGTAAATATCTGCAGGAATGTCGGCATTGTCATTTAATCCACCAGCAACACCCATCGCATCACCTTGTCCTCTGCGGAAGTTAGCTAATTGTTGACCTTGATAAGCATTTCTTGCTCCTTCACGAGTACTTAAATTATCACCCCAAGGATATACTTGTCTGTCTGTAACAACTTCTTCACCACGTCGACGTTTACTATCTGGTTCAGGATTTCTACCAACATATGCAAGCGCTGCATATTCCCACTCTGCTTCTGTTGGTAAACGATAATCAGCAGTTAAAATACCATCTTCATAACGAACATTTCTTTTACCAACTCCTGTAGGATCTAAATCTTTTTTCTTAATACCTACAGCACCTTCATATTGACCAGCAACATATGTTTTCGTAGAAAAATTATCTTCAGACACTTGGAAAGCATTCTTTTTCAAGAACCCTTTTTGAATTAAAATCATTTCATTTACACGATCTGTTCTCCATTTGCAATATTGATTTGCTTGATTCCAACTAACCCCTACAACTGGATAATAGTTGTAAGCAGCATGACGGAAATAATACTCAACTTGAGGCTCATTATATTGCAATGCTCTTCTCCAAGATTGTGAATCGGGCAATGCTTTTTGATATACATCCGGATAGTCATTTCCATAAACACGAGCAATCCAGTGTAAATATTCACGATAGTGGACATTCGCTACTTCAGTTTCATCCATGTAAAATGAAGAAACAGAAACAGTTTTTGGCGGATTATTATTTTCATACGTTAAATCTTCTTCCGTTTGTCCCATGGTAAATCTACCACCTTCAATAAAAGCTAAGCCTGGGCCAATATATTGCCCTTCATATAAAGGCACATCATATCCTCCTAATTTGGAATCGTTGAAGTTCCAACCTGTTTTTGATGATACTAAATTGCTTGATTTACTACCACCACAAGAGGATAATAATGCTAAAGCAGAAACTAATACCAATCCGTTTAATCCTAATAATCTTTTCATTTTAATTATTAACTTTTTTAAGTAAAGCAAATATACTTCTATTTTTATTTATAACAAACAAAGTACAATTATAAATCATTCCATTCAGAATTACAATTTATTAAGCAAAATATCTGTAAATGTTTTTGAAAATAGCACTTTTTCAAGTAAAACATTTCAATTAATCAATAATTGCCCTGTTTATAAATTCAATAAAAGGAGTGAGTAATATCATTTGTTCGCTTATTTTCTTTTCGAAATTTTTATTGAATACTATTTCATCAGCAATATGCATTGAGGCGGTATAACTCTTCAGTTTCAGGTATTCTAATGCAATATTCTCTGTTTCGTAGCCTTTTGGGGCATTTACTAATTTATTTTCTGTTGATAAGCCCTCAAAGCTGGCAACGAATTTTTTTTCTGAAAGAATATCTTTGAAATTAGAAAAATTGTAATCTATTTCTTGTCTGATTTTTTTCAATGAATCTGCATCGGGCATCCATAGTCCTCCGCCAATAAAAACATTTCCTGGTTCAATGTGGAGATAATACCCTGCTAAGTTGCTTTTTTTACCACCAATGGTAAATCCAGCTCCAAAATTAGTTTTGTAGGGAGATTTATCTTTTGAAAAACGAACATCCCTGTTAATTCTAAACATACAATCTTTGGGTTTTAGTAAACTGTATTGCTCATCTATTTTGGTTAGGGAATTAATTATAGATTGAACCAAGATTTCAAAATCGGCTTTTGATGATTCGTATTTTTTCCGATTTTCATCAAACCAAGGTTTATTATTGTTCTTTTTTAATGATTTTAAAAAATCTATGGTGTTTTTTTGCAACATTTGTTTATTTTTACAACGGTAAATGTATAAATTGTAAAAAACTTTTTATACTTTTCCGATCTTAAATAAATTATTTTCATAAAAATGAGAAAAAAAATTATAGCATTAGCCTTGTGCACAGTGTGTATTAGCTTGATTTCAGATGCAAGTGCACAGACTCGTAAAAATAGAAAAAGTAAATACTATCAAAACAACATGAAAGAACAAGATGAGTTCAATATTGTTGGGTTTACTAGAGATCTAGATAAAAAGGAAGTAGATGAAAAACCTAAAGAAGCTGAATACGATGTAACGATTCGTCAAAACGAAGATGAATCTAAATACTACAATGAGAAAAAAGTACTTGAAGAGGAAGTTTCTACGAGAGAAAATCGCATGAGACGAATGAGAGTAGGTGGATATTATACAACCTATGGTACTTTTGTGCCTTTCAAAGACAATAGACGTAAATATGACAGTCTAGGAAATCGTATGCGACGCGAAAAAAAAGTAGTAAAAAAAGTAATTGTTAAAGAATTGCCAGATGACAGAGAAGTAAAAATGACTTCTGCTGAGCATGAATACAAAACTACGTACGTGAAAAAACGCTACACTAATTTAGATGTATTTTGCGATGATTTAGATTTAGCAAAAATACAACGCCCTGTATTCAAAGGAATTTGTTCTGAATGTAGCCGTGATGTAGATTTAATTATTACAAACAGAAACTTAAGCAGCTTAGAAAAAAATTATCAATTAAAACAGTGCTACATGTTGCGCGACAAACGTGTTCGTGAAATACTTGATGATGATCAATACAAGAAATTCTTACGTATTAAAGATGCTGATGAATATTTAGTAATCACTAAAGATTTGGAGCAAAAAGACGGAATAAATAAATAATATTTAAAATTGTCACACAATAAAAAGCACTCTTAATTAGAGTGCTTTTTTTATTTTTACTACATTTCATTGCAATGATCAATACCATGTTTGGCAAGTTGTTTTTTTCTTCAAGTCCATTTTTTGCATCGCATTAGGAATCCATTAAAGATAAGTTCTTGAACTTCCTTATTGAAAAACCCTATATTTGCACCCAATTTTAAAACAAAATGGATAAAAATACGATATCAGGGTTTGGATTATTAATGCTTTTGTTAGTAGGTTACATTCTTTATAACCAAAATGCAGAAACAAAATCTCAAGCACAAGTAACTAAAGACTCAATTGAAAATGCTAAAAAGCATCCACCAATGGCTGCTAAAATGATTGATACTACATCATTAGCAGCGAATGGGGTAGTAGATACCTCTTTGTTAGTTGCTAAAGAAGAATTGACTACTATTGAAAATAATGATGTGATTGTAACCTTAACAAACAAAGGTGCATTTGCTAAAAAAATACTATTAAAGAAATTTAAAACCCATGATGGAAAGCCTTTATTTTTATTTGATGGCGATAAAAACAGCATTGACTATGGTTTTAAATCTACCACTGGAAATATCATCCATACTAAAGCGGAGACTTTTACAACAACACTTTCAGCGGACAAAAAATCCATCGCATTTGCCAATGAAAATATGAATATTACGTATACATTAGAGGATGAAGGTTATATGATGGCTATAAAAGCAGTTCCTGTTTCAGCTGATAAAACTACCCCTATCTCGATGGATTGGAGTGCACAATCTTTATTAACTGAGCACGATTTAACGACCCAACAGCAGTATACTCAATATTGCACAAATACAGAAAAAGACGGAGTAGAAATTATTGATATTAAAGACAAGGAAACAAAGGACATTAAAGACCCAATTAATTGGTTAAGCTTTAAACAACATTATTTTAATACTACATTAATTCCTGATGCAAAAATTATTTCTTTGACAAAAGTAACTGCCGAATCTAAAGCAGATACCGTTGCAAAAACATTGTCTACAATGAATGCAAATATGACTTTACAAAATGGGTCAAGCCTTGATTTTAGAATGTTTGTAGGTCCAAATGATTACCGTTTATTAAAAACCTACAACAAAGATTTAGAAGAAATGATCCCATTAAGTTATGGCATTTTTGGCTTTGTGAAATATATCAATAAATGGATTATTTTACCAATTTTTTATGGTTTGTCTAAATTCTTTACAAGCTTCGGTATCGTTATTTTATTACTTACGTTCATTCTTCGTTTATTAATGTCGCCATTTACTTACAAAAGTTATGTGTCGAGTGCCAAAATGAAAGCATTAAAACCTGAATTAGATGAATTAAAAGAAAAACACGGAGATGACAAACAAGCTTATGGTGTTGATCAAATGAAGTTGTATCGTGAAGCAGGTGTAAATCCTTTAGGGGGTTGTTTGCCAGCCTTATTGCAATTGCCCGTTTTCTTTGCGTTGCTTTCTTTTTTCCCTCAATCTATAGAGCTAAGACAATCTAAATTTCTTTGGGCTAAAGATTTATCTACCTATGATTCTATTTATGATTTGCCTTTTTCCATCCCTTTTTATGGAGACCATATTAGTTTGTTTACTATATTATTTGTTATTACCAGTTTAGTATTGGCGCTTTATAGTATGAATACAAACATGGGTGCAGATCAAAGCAATCCAATGATGAAGTATTTACCATTCATCATGCCAGTAATGTTTTTAGGGATTTTTAATAAATTATCGGCTTCATTGACTTTCTATTATTTTGTATCAAATGTAATTACGTTAGCATTGCAATTTGTAATTCAACAATGGATTATCGATCCAGAAAAAATACATGCTCAAATAAAAGCGAAACGAAGTGCACCTCCTAAAGAAAATAAGTTGATGAAAAAAATGATGGAAATGCAACAACAGCAACAACAAATGAAAAAGAAATAAGGATATTTAAAAAACGAACTAGCAATAGTTCGTTTTTTTATTAGAAATATCTGTAAGCAACATGTTCCTGTTTTGTGAGGGGATTGTTTTATATATTTTTTAACTTCATTTTTTATTGACTTGTGCCTATTTTTGAGCACGAAAAATACAGTATGGAAAATACATCAATAGATATTCGTCAATTGAACGAAAAAATAATGCAAAAGAGCGCATTTATAGAATTGTTGAATTTAGAATTGAATAAGTCAATTGTGGGCCAAAAATACATGATGGAACGATTGCTTATTGGCTTGTTGGCACAGGGACATGTTTTATTAGAAGGTGTTCCAGGATTGGCAAAAACATTGGCTATCAAATCGCTCTCAACAGCTATTAGCGGCAAGTTTGCTCGTATTCAGTTTACCCCCGATTTACTGCCTGCAGATATTGTAGGAACCATGATTTATAATCAACAACAAAATCAGTTTCAGGTGCGTAAAGGCCCTATTTTTGCAAACTTTGTATTGGCAGATGAAATTAATCGAGCACCCGCAAAAGTGCAAAGTGCCTTGTTGGAAGCCATGCAAGAAAAGCAAATCACATTGGGCGACAATACATTTAAATTGGAAGAACCGTTTTTAGTTTTAGCTACCCAAAATCCAATTGAGCAAGAAGGAACGTATCCGTTGCCTGAAGCGCAAGTGGATCGTTTTATGTTGAAAATTGTAGTAGGTTATCCTCAATTGGAAGAGGAGAGAATGATTATTCGCCAGAATATTAATCCAAGTTCGCAATCAAAAATCAATCCAGTGGTTTCGCCAGCAGAAATATTAGAAGCCCGAAATTTAGTTCGTGAAATTTACATGGATGAAAAAATTGAAAAATATATTTTAGATATTGTTTTTGCTACGCGTGAACCTGAAAAATATAAACTAGCAAAAATAAAACCAATGATTAGTTATGGCGCTTCACCGCGTGCAAGTATTAATTTGGCATTGGCGTCAAAAGCGTATGCATTTATTAAACACAGAGGATATGTTATTCCCGAAGATGTTCGGGCTGTTTGTATGGATGTTATGCGTCATCGAGTGGGGTTAACTTACGAAGCCGAAGCAGAAAACATGACGAGCGAAATGATAGTGAATGAAATTTTAAATGCGGTAGAAGTTCCTTAGTAGTTTTTAGTGATTAGTTTTTAGTTGTAAGTATCTATCAAAAAATTTCAGAATTGTTTAAAAAAATATTTTCGAGTTTCAAAAATTCATCTAATAAAATAGATGCAATTCCTCCTGGTCAAAAATCTTCAACATCAGAAATTCTAAAAAAAGTACGCCAAATAGAAATTCGAACCAAAGGTTTAAGCAACCACATTTTTTCTGGAGAGTATCACAGTGCTTTTAAAGGCAGAGGAATGAGCTTTAGCGAAGTAAGAGAATATGCTTTTGGTGATGATGTTCGAAGCATTGATTGGAATGTAACTGCTCGTTTGAACGCGCCTCATATTAAAGTATTTGAAGAAGAACGCGAGTTGACTTTGATGTTATTAGTTGACATTAGTGCCAGTTCGTTGTTTGGAACGAATAAACAAAGTAAACGCGACATGATTACTGAAATTTGTGCTGTGCTTTCTTTTAGTGCTATGACCAATAATGACAAAGTTGGCGTTCTGTTTTTTAGTGATAAAATTGAGCGATATATCCCACCCAAAAAAGGCAAATCACACATACTTTTTATCATCAGAGAGTTGTTGTCGATGGAGCCGCACCCAAATGCACAGACGGATATTAATATTGCATTGAAGTATTTAAACAACATCATGAAAAAACGAGCCATCACTTTTTTATTATCTGATTTTTACAGTGAAAGTTATAAAGACGGTTTAAACATTGCTGGTAAACGACATGATTTAATTGGCATACATATTTATGATAAACGAGATAAAGAATTACCTGATGTGGGCTTAATTAATGTAGAAGATTACGAAACGAAACAACAACAATGGATTGATACATCCAATATCAACGTTCGTGCTGATTATGAAAAACAATTTTTAGCACATGAAAAAACTACAAAAGATATTTTTAAAAAATCGGGCTGTGAGTTTATTAGTATTCAGACAGATGAAGATTACGTAAAAAAATTACAAGTATTTTTTAAGAGCAGAATGTAATGATGAGAAAATTTAAATTATATAAAATAATATCAACTACTGTATACTTTTTATTAAGTACTGTTTTTGCATTTGCTCAAGACATACAAGTGAAAGCAAGCATCAATAAAAATCAAATTGAAATTGGCGATGCAGTTAAATTAAATTTATCGGCAACGTTCAATCCTACACAAGCTAAAGTGCAGTTCCCTTATGTTAGCGACACTTTTAATCATTTTGAAGTGATTGAAAAAGCCAAATTGGACACAGTCAACACCAAAGAAAAAAATACCATTACTCAAA
>CANHJA010000004.1 GCA_947460795.1 Bacteroidota bacterium
AAGAAAAAATGTTGATTGAGGAAAAGCGAATTCAAGACAGTATTGCATCGGCCAAATTAATAGAAAAAGAAAACCAACGCATTGCAAAAGAAAAAATGTTGGTAGAGGAAAAGCGAATTCAAGACAGCATTGCATCAGCCAAACAAATAGAAAAAGAAAACCAACGCATTGCAAAAGAAAAAATGTTGGTAGAGGAAAAGCGAATAAAAGACAGTATAAAATATGCCAATTCAAATTTCACTATTAAACCTAAAATAAAAGATACTTTATATTCTGTAAAAGATCCTATTCAAAAAAAAGCAACAATTTTATCATTTAATTTTGGGCTTTCAAATTACTTGGGTGACATTGGAAGTAACAGCAATGTGACTCAACAGTTTTTTAAAAACAATCATTTTAAAAAGCAAACAAACATGTATGGCGTTTCCTTTACAAAATTTTGGAGAGAGGTCATTGGTTTGCGATTTTCTTACAATGCAGGTACGGTTGCAGCGAGCGACAGTGATGTGCCGTACAAAAATTCCAATGACGTTTCTTATTTCAGTTATAAACGCAATTTAGATTTTACTACCAAGCTGTCAGAATGGTCTGCCATGATTGAAATTTGTCCGTTTAAAATATTGAATCGTAAAAAAGGGATATTTAAAGCTGCCTTACAACCTTATGGATTGCTTGGAATTGGCCGATTTAAATTTAATCCGCAGGGAACTTATTATGATGAAATTTCACAAGATTATGTGTTAGTAGATTTAGCACCTTTAAAAACCGAAGGGCAAGGGATGGCTGAATATGCTGATAGAAAACCATATCAATTAACTCAAATCAATCTGCCTTTTGGGGTAGGATTCAATTATCATTTAGGTGCTAAAACAAGCATGAGTTTTGAATTTGTTGGGCGTAAATTATTTACTGATTATTTAGATGACGTGAGTACAACATTTATTGACCCCACTATTTATAGAAACTATTTTTCTGGGGAAGATTTAGAAATCGCCCAATCGATGACGAATAAATCGGCCATAATTGATCCAAACAATCCGTATGAAGTAGGAGGGCAGCGAGGAAATTCAAAAAACAATGATTTCTATTATTCATTTAATTTAAAGTTAAATATTCAAATCAATAAAGTGAAAAAATAGCATTCAAAGCGTTTATAGCGCAATCATTAATTCATGGGCTTATTTTTTACAATGCGATTTTTACTTTTTAGTTTAAACGATTCCAAGTTTTAAATCGATTTCTTTGACTTTATAAATACGACATAAAAAAAACCTTATGCCTTAGACCTTACAACTAACAACTAAAACGTACTTTTGCAACATGTTAGATTCTATTGAAAGTGCTATTGAAGACATCAAAAACGGGAAATTAGTCATTGTAGTAGATGATGAAGATCGTGAAAACGAAGGCGATTTTCTCACTGCAGCCCGAAACGCAACCCCAGAAATCATTACATTCATGGGTAAACATGGGAAAGGATTGATTTGTGCGCCATTATCTGAAGAAAGATGTGATGAGTTGGGATTGCAAATGATGGTAAAAGACAATACCGAATTGCACCAAACTGCATTTACTGTTTCTGTTGATTTAATTGGCCATGGATGTACTACGGGAATTTCATCAAACGACCGTTCAAAAACAATACAAGCATTAATTAATCCAGATACAAAACCCAGTGATTTAGCAAAACCAGGCCATATATTTCCTTTAAAAGCCCGCAAAGAAGGTGTTTTGAGAAGAGCAGGACATACAGAGGCTGCAATTGATTTAGCTCGTTTAGCAGGTTTTGAGCCAGCGGGTGTTATTGTGGAAATTGTAGACGAAGATGGAGAAATGGCTCGTTTGCCTCGATTGTTAGAAATTGCGAAAGAGCATCAACTTAAAATTATATCTATAGAAGATTTAATTAAATATAGATTAAAGACAGAGAAGTATGTAACCGAAGAAATTAGGGTGAATATGCCTACAAAATATGGTGATTTTGAATTGGTTACATTTAAGAATACAAAAACCGGTGAATTACATCATGCACTTAAAAAAGGAGATTGGGAAACTGATGAGCCTGTTTTATTGCGTGTACATAGTTCTTGTTTTACAGGGGATATTTTACATTCACTTCGTTGTGATTGTGGAGAGCAGTTGCAATATGCTATGCAAATGGTACAAGATGCCGGCAAGGGTTTAGTTTTATATATGAATCAAGAAGGCCGTGGCATTGGATTACTGAACAAGTTAAAAGCATACAAATTGCAAGAGCAAGGCCGAGATACTGTAGAAGCGAATCTTGAATTAGGCTTCGAAATGGATGAACGTGATTATGGTATTGGTGCTCAAATATTGCGTAGCCTGAATGTATCAAAAATCAAACTCATTACCAACAACCCTCGTAAACGAGCAGGGTTAATGGGTTATGGATTGGAGATTGTTGAAAATGTAGCAATTGAAATTTGTGCCAATCCACACAACGAAAAGTACCTCCAAACAAAGAGAGATAAATTAGGGCATGAAATTATGAAATAAAAAATGGTTTTTAATCATTCATTATTTTAACTCACTCAATGCATTTTTGAGTTGATTAAACATTGCAGGAATTGTTTCAAGTTTGCATGTTCCCACACTCAAACGATACCAATTGCTTTCTCTGTCGGCTCCAAATGCTGCAAATGGAACAACCGCTAAAGCCGCTTTCTGTAATAAGAAATCAGACATATCTTGAGTCGTTTTTAACTCATTTCCTTCGGATGTTTTTTTATCTTTTAAATCAAATTGAATGGTCAAATACATAGCAGCCATTGGCTCAATTGAATTGACTGCAAATCCTTCGTTTTTCAAAGATTGAAAACCTTCATGCATCAATTGCAAGCGTTGATAAATAGCAGCTTTTGTTTTTTCTAAATCAGCATCCACAATGGCTGGTTTATTTAAATAGTTTGCTGTTGCAAATTGTTCGGCAATTGGGCTCCAAGCACCAATATGACTTAAAATTCCTTTCATTTTATCAATGATTAAAGAGGGGCCAAATGCCCAACCAACACGAACCCCAGTAGCGCAAAATGCTTTACTGATGCCATCAATATAAATGGTATATTCTTTCAATTCGGGATACAAACTTACTGGGTCGTAATGAACACTGTCACCAAACGTCAATGTCCAATAGATTTGGTCATATAAAATATACAATGGTTTTTTGTCTGGTCCACGGCGTTTGTTTTCGGCCAAAACTGCTTCACAAATTTTGCTTAATTGTTCTTTACTAAAAACGGTTCCGGTAGGATTTAATGGAGAACACAATGCCAATAAAGTAGCTTCTTCAAAATGAGGAATCAATGTTTCTGCAGTGGGTAAAAAATTAGAGGCTTCAGTGGTTTCTATGCAAATGTGTTCGCCTTCCACAAAGTGGGTGTAATGATTGTTGTTCCATGATGGAACAGGATAAATGACTTTTTCTCCTTTATCACAAATGGTACGGTAAACAGCATATATCAATGGTCTGCCACCACCCGAAATTAAAAACGAATTGGCATCATAATCCAAGCCAGCTTTATTTTTAAGCCAAGTAGAAAGTGCTTGGCGCAATTCGAGAATGCCATTTGCAGGAGGATAATTTGTTTTTTTATTTCTGTAAGCATTTACAATTTCATCTTCCAATAACTGTGGAATTGGAAAAATACTTGGGTCAAAATCGCCAATGGTAAAATTATAAATAGTTGCTCCTTGTCTTATTCTGTCATTAATTTCATTGCCGAGTTTAATAATTTCGGATGGGATTAAGGTATTTGCTAAATTTGAAACATGTGCCATGCGACTAAATAACGATTTTGTTTTGTAAAAAAAAAATCTTTCAAAAATTAATTTGATTTTTTTTTAAATAATTCAAGCGAACAAATATCCAATTCATTTATATGCATCCATAATTTAAGTGTATTTTTAGTTGCAACAACCATTGAATATGTGCTATTTGTTTTTAATAAAAACATTTGTTGGTATAAAATCCTAGTTTTAGGAAATAAAAAAAGGCACGTTTTTAAAACGTGCCTTGTGAAAATGTTATTTGTAAATTACTTAAGCAACAGCTTTGTTTACTAACTCGGCAGCTTCGCTCAATAAAATAGCACTTTGAACTTTTAAGCCCGATTTTTCGATTAATTCTTTAGCAGCTTCTGCATTGGTTCCTTGTAAACGAACAATTACAGGTACTTTAATCTCTCCAATTGCATTGTAAGCGTCTACAACTCCTTGAGCTACACGATCACAACGAACAATACCACCAAAAATATTAACCAAGATAGCTTTTACGTTTGGATCTTTTAAAATTAAACGGAAACCAGCTTCAACAGTTGTTGCATTTGCTCCACCACCTACATCTAAGAAGTTAGCAGGTTCACCTCCGCATAATTTAATCATATCCATGGTAGCCATTGCTAAACCAGCACCATTTACCATGCAACCCACGTTTCCGTCTAATTTTACATAGTTTAAGTTGCTATCACTAGCTTCTACTTCGGTAGGATCTTCTTCTGTTTTATCTCTTAATTCTACTAAATCTTTGTGACGAATTAAAGCGTTGTCTTCTAAATTCATTTTACAATCAACGGCAATCATTTTGTCGTCGCTTGTTTTAAATAAAGGATTGATTTCTAGCATATCGCAATCTAAACTGCTGAACGCTTCATATAAATTAGTTACAAATTTCACACAGTTTTTAAATGCTTCACCGCTTAAGCCTAGGTTAAACGCAATTTTACGTGCTTGGAAAGGCATTAATTTAGTGCCTGGTGTAATCCATTCTTTAAAAATTAATTCAGGTGTATTGTGTGCTACATCTTCAATGTTCATACCACCTTCTGTGCTATACATGAAAACATATTTCTTTGTACTTCTGTCTAATAATATAGATAAATAAAATTCTTTTTGCTCACTCGGTCCTTCGTAGTATGCATCTTCAGCTACAAATAATTTAGAAACTAATTTTCCAGCATCCCCAGTTTGAATAGTTACTAAGGTATTGCCAATCATGTTTGTAGCTACCTCTTTAGCTTGGTCTTCACTTTTTACAACTTGAACACCATGTTGAGAAGGCACTTCTTTGTAATTTCCTTTACCTCTTCCTCCTGCATGGATTTGCGCTTTTACCACCACAAATTTAGTGTTGGTTTTAGTACTAATTTCTTTGTAAGCATTAACCGCTTCTTCTACTGTAGTACAAGCAATCCCATTTTGAACAGGCACGTTGTATTTTTTTAATAGCTCTTTAGCTTGATATTCGTGTAAATTCATGTTTAAATAAAATAATTGTGCGAAACTAAATTTAAATATTGAAGAATTGTATACAAACGATACTTTTTTTATAAATGTTGAAAAGTCATGCATGAAAAATGTATTTTTTGATTTCCTTTTAAGAATTATTACATTTGCTTTCATTCTATGGATTATTCGTTATTCATTTACATTATTGGTGCCTTTCTGGTTTCGTTGGTAACGAATTACTTGGTAATCGACTTATCACATAAAAGTGGTATTTTTATTGATGATCATTTGTCAGACTTGCCTCAAAAAATGCATACAACGCCTACACCTCGTATTGGAGGCCTGGGTATTTTTGTATCCTTGTTATTTATGGTAAAAGATATGGAGTTGGGCTTCAGAATTATTCTCTGCATTATTCCTGCCTTTTTAGCCGGTTTCTTAGAAGATTTGTTGGCAAAAATTTCACCATTGCGTCGGTTGACGATTATGAGTGTTTCTGCATTTATGGCTATTTATTTAACGGATGCTGTGGTTTTGGATTTTGGATTTATACAGGTTCCTTATACAGTTGGGGTTTTTATTACGCTGATTGCAATATTGGGCTTAATAAATGGGGTGAATCTAATAGACGGCTTTAATGGCTTAGCCTCTGGTGTGAGTTTATTAATTTTTGCAACCCACTTTTTTGTCAGTATTCTGTTACATGATTATGTGATGGCATACATTTCATTGGTTTGTATTGCTTCAATTTTAGGATTTATTGTTTTTAATTTCCCCCTAGGGAAAATATTTTTAGGTGATGGCGGCGCATATAGCCTAGGGTTTTTATTGGCCGTAGTGACCATTATGATAGTTAAAAGACATCCCACTATTTCCCCTTGGTATGCTTTGGTAACTTTAATTTATCCAGTTTGGGAAGTAATTTTTTCTTTTTCTCGCAGGATGCTTATTCATAAACTTTCTCCACTTCATCCTGATTCAAAACATGTACATCAACTCGTTTTTAGAAACCTTACTCGTCAAAATAATTCATTAACTACTTTAGTAATTTATCCAATCATTATTTTATTTAATGTATTAGCTGTTTACTTCTACAATAATGAATTCGCTTTAATTATTATAGCTGCTTTTTTTATTGTTAGTTATTCACTATTTTATTTTTACTATTCTCGCAAAGAGCTTTTAATTAAATAAAAAATCAATTAATTTTTTATACTTTTACATCTAGAAATCATAAAGATGTATAACAAACTTGTTAGTAAAGAAAATAAATTAGCTGTAATTGGACTAGGTTATGTAGGGTTGCCAATTGCATTAGAATTTGCAAAAAATATAGATGTAATCGGATTCGATATCAATGAAAAACGAGTTGATATGATGCGAAATAAAATTGATCCAAGCAATGAATTAACGAGTGCTGCTTTTGATGGCACTTCAATAGAATTTACAACCTCATTTGATAAATTAAAAGAAGCTACTTTTTATGTAGTTGCTGTGCCTACTCCTGTAGATGAGCACAATGTGCCCGATTTAACTCCTGTTTTAAGAGCATCAGAAACGATAGGTAAAGTAGTTAAAAAAGGGGATTACGTTGTTTTTGAATCTACTGTTTATCCAGGTTGTACTGAAGAAGATTGTTTACCAGTAATTGAAAAAATATCTGGTTTAAAAGGATATGTAGATTTTAAAATTGGTTATTCTCCAGAAAGAATTAATCCAGGAGATAAAGTACATACATTACAAAATGTAGTAAAAGTAGTTTCTGGTTGCGATGATGAATCATTAGATAACATTGCTAAAACTTACGAATTAGTAGTGAAAGCAGGTGTTCATAAAGCCAGTTGCATTAAAGTGGCAGAAGCAGCAAAAATTATCGAAAACACACAACGCGATTTAAATATTGCCTTGATGAATGAGTTGTCTATCATTTTTGACAAATTAGGCATCAATACATATGAGGTATTGGAAGCAGCAGGAACGAAATGGAATTTTTTGAAATTTTTCCCTGGTTTAGTTGGTGGTCACTGCATTGGTGTTGATCCATATTACTTAACGTACAAATCTGAACAATTAGGATATAAATCCCGAGTTATTTTATCTGGTCGAGTAATCAATGATGAAATGGCTAGCTATGTAGCTAAAAAAACGATACAATCGATTATTAAAGAAGGAGTTGACGTGTCAAAAGCGAAAATTTTAGTAATGGGGACTACGTTTAAAGAAAATGTGTCAGATATCAGAAATTCTAAAGTTGCGGATTTAATTAAAGAATTAAATGGTTACAGTGTAAATGTTGATGTAATAGATCCTCACGCTGATAGTGATGAATTGATGCATGAATATGGATATGGATTAACAGAAAATATAGCTGCAGACTATAACGCTATTATTGTGGCAGTAAACCACAATGAATATTGCAGTTTGAACTCGAAGTATTTCACTTCTATCACTAAGCCAAATTCTTTATTAGTTGATTTAAAAGGAATTTACAGAAATAAGATTGAAGGCATGAATTATTGGAGTCTTTAATAACGTAAATAGTAATTGATTTTTAAGGATCAATTTTTCAAATCGAAATATTATGAATAGAGATAATTTTTTATTGGGTGTATTTTTAGGAATCGTTGTTCCACTTTTTGGGATTCTATTATTTTACGTACTTAAATATATGCCTGATAATATTTCAGTTTCAGATTTTTTATTGATGATAAAAATGAATCATTACATCATACCCAAAATTATTTCATTGGGATTGATTGCCTGTATACCATTAATTACATATTACAAAAACAGAAGACAATACACTACACTCAAAGGTATTTTTTTATCAATTATTGTATATGCATTGGTGGCAATATTGTATAAATTTAATTTTTTGTAAATAGTGAAATACTTTATTATAGCTGGCGAAGCAAGTGGAGATTTACATGCCAGTCATGTAGTTAAAGAAATTTATGCAATTGATAAGCAAGCTACAATAATAGGATGGGGCGGCGATAATATGCAACAAGCAGGTGTTGAAATAAAAAAGCATATTAAAGAGCTCTCGTTCATGGGATTTGTAGAAGTGCTTAAAAATATATTTTCTATATTTCGTCATTTCAAAGAAGCGAAAAAACAAATTTTAGCTTTCCATCCGGATGTTTTATTATTTGTAGATTATCCAGGATTTAATTTGCGAATGGCAAAATGGGCAAAATTAAGTGGCTTTAAAACTGCCTATTATATATCGCCAAAAGCTTGGGCTTGGAAAGAAAATCGGGTACATACTATTCATCAATATATCGATGAGATGCTTTGTATTTTACCTTTTGAGAAACAGTTTTATGCTAAATGGAATTATCCCATTCGATATGTAGGAAATCCTACAGCCGAGGAAATTACCAAAGAACTTTTAATTTCTTCAACAATAAAAGACGAAAACGTAATTGCTTTATTGCCAGGTAGTAGAGTACAAGAAATAAATAAAATGCTTCCAGTTATGTTGGAGGTAGCTAAACAGTACGATGCGTATACCGTCATCATTGCACAAGCGCCCAATTTACCCAAAGAAGTATATGATCCATTTTTGAAAAATTATACCTTCAAATTGGTGCAACATCAAACCTATTCTATTTTAAAAGTAGCCAAAGTAGCCATGGTAACTTCAGGCACCGCAACCTTAGAAACCGCATTGTTTAAAGTGCCACAGGTAGTTTGTTATATTGCCAATAATTTTTCATATCAAATAGCCAAACGAATTTTAAAAATCAAATACATTTCATTAGTCAACTTAATTTTAGACAAACCTTGCGTAAAGGAATTGATACAAGATGAACTGAATGTAACTTCATTAAAAAATGAAATTGATAAATTATTGTTTGATGAAAACTACAGAGGCTCGTTGTTTGAAAATTATCAAACATTGGAATCTGATTTGAAAGAAAGCCAAGCCAGCGTTGAAAGTGCTAAATGGATTTGCAATTTAGCGCTTAAAAAATAATCGGTAAATTATTACAATCATTGCAAATAAAAACATGAAAATCGAAATTCGATTCATGCCATGCATAAATTTAATATCCAACGCTTTAGGCGCATTGGCATCTTTCTTTTTAATAAAAAGATATTGCAATATTTGATTGAAAAAAGAGGGTTGTTTCATCGTTCAAAAATACAAGAGTAAATCAATTATTTAAAACTATATTTGTCTATCAATTATCAAAATTAAACATTTTAATAGGGGGAATTAGCTCACTTGGTAGAGCGCTTCGCTGGCAGCGAAGAGGTAACCGGTTCGAATCCGGTATTCTCCACTGAAATCCTTCTTTTATTTATTGTCTTTATTCGCAATTATAATAAAATACCTCGCATAAATTAGTTGCTTTTTTCAATAATATGAATAGTTTTGCAATGCAATTTCAGGAATGGTTTATTCTTGTCCGTTGTTGATTTTCAAGTATTTATGATTTAAATTTGATTTTTGTGAAAAAGTATTTAAAAATTGTTGTTGTTGTATTATTCTCTTTAGTTGCCCAAAAATCTTTTGGAGGTGAAAGGTTGACAAATGTTGATTCATTCAGAAATCAATTTGTTGAAAATATAGAATACTGTGAAAAATACACTGTGAATGATACCTTGAGATTTTTAAAAGATGGTTATTATTCATTTGTAAACTATGATAACACGTCTACGTTTTATAAAATCTTGTTTTGTTTTGAGGATAAATTCATGAATTTAACAGAGCCTGATCACTTTAAATATCCTGTAGAAGAGTTTTATCGAGTGCGTGACATTCGTTGGCTTTTTTTATTTTACATTGAGCGATACATCTTTAAAATGAATTCTATTAAAATTGATAAATTTTGTAAAATCACATTGATGAATACTAAGAGTAAAAAAGAGGTAGAAATGTGGGGAGGTAAATCAACAGAAAATATCATAACGATTTATCAAAAATTACTCAAAAGCACAGTAAAAAAATCGTTTTATAAAACAGTCATTAAAGAAAAGAAAATGACACCGTTAGAATATATTGGATATCAATTTGTGGTTACTAAAACCAAATCAGCTATTTAATTGCGTTTCTGCAATCTTCTAAAATACTATCCACTTTTTCTGGGGTTAAAAACTCTTTATAATGTTTGCCCAACTGCATCATAGGAGCATATCCACAAGCACCTAAACACTCCACCGTTTTTAAAGTAAACACACCATCAGTTGTAGTTTCCCCATTTTCGATGTTTAATTTTTGTTTGATATAATCAATTATTTGATCGCTGCCATTAAGCATGCAAGGTCCCGTCTGACAAACTTCTAGCACATATTTCCCTACAGGTTTTAAATGAAACATAGTATAAAATGTGGCCACTTCATATACTTCAATTGGGGTTATATGTAAGATAGCAGCCACTGCATCCATTTGCTCAATCGTTAAGGAAAGATTTCCAGTTTCTTGAATTAAATGAAGTACAGGAATCAAAGCACTTTTTTGTTTCCCTTCAGGATAACGGCTAGATAATTCGTTTATTTTATTAATTATTTCTTGACTAAACATGTTTTTAATTTTGAATTTTCACTAATGTGTTTACTTACAATTGAGTATTACGCGTCTATTTCTCCTGCAATTAAGTTTAAACTACTCATTGTAATAACGGCATCGCTCAACATCATCCCTTTTACAATTTCTGGATATGCTTGGTAATATATGAAGCATGGTCTTCTAAAATGTAAACGATAAGGAGTTCTTCCACCATCGCTTAATAAGTAAAAACCAAGTTCCCCATTTCCTCCTTCTACAGAATGATAAACTTCACCAACAGGAACTTCCGTTTCACCCATCACAATTTTAAAATGATAAATAAGGGCTTCCATTTTTGAATAAACATCTGCTTTTTCTGGTAAATAAAAGTCAGGAATATCAGCATGGAAAACAGTTGGATCTAAATCTTTTATTTTATCCATTGCTTGTTGAATAATACTTAAGCTTTGCCAAATTTCTTCATTTCGTACTAAATATCTATCATATACATCCCCCGTTGTACCTATTGGAACGGTAAAATCAAAATCTTCATAACTGCTGTAAGGATGTGCCACACGAACATCATAATCGATGCCAGCTGCTCTTAAATTAGGTCCTGTAAAACCATAGTTTAAAGCTCTATCTGCATCAATACCACCAACGCCCATCGTTCGCTCCATAAAAATACGATTTCGATTGAAAAGGGTTTCAAATTCCTTCATTGCTTTAGGGAATTCTTTTAAAAAGGCATTGATTCGTTGAAATGCTAAATCAGAAAAATTGCGTTCAAAACCTCCAATACGACCAATGTTGGTTGTTAATCGAGACCCACAAACTTCTTCAAATATTTCATATATTTTTTCTCTAAATTCAAATACATAAATAAAACCTGTGAAGGCACCAGTATCTACTCCAATTACAGAATTGCAAACTAAGTGATCCGCAATACGAGAAAGTTCCATGATAATTACTCGTAAATATTCAACTCTTTTTGGCAATTTCGCTCCAATTAATTTTTCAACTGTCATGTGCCAACCCATGTTGTTAATTGGAGAGGAACAATAATTCAATCGATCCGTTAATGGAGTAATTTGATAATAAGCTCTGCGTTCAGCAATTTTTTCAAATGCTCTGTGTATAAAACCGATGGTTGGAACAGCATCAATAATTCGCTCACCATCCATTTCCAAAATGTTTTGAAAAACACCATGTGTTGCTGGATGAGTAGGCCCTAAATTGAGGGTGGTGGTTTGTTTTTCCAATGAACCTTCAGGTAATTGTATATTTTGTTTCATTTTTTTAAAGTTTAGGTGTTTAGAAGTTTAAACATTTCGTTTTTGTGATTCTTGATATCCTGAATCGAACATCAGTCAGCACACATTATCTTCCAAACATATCATCGTCTTTATCCGTTCTTGTTTGCTCTTCTAAAGCATATTCTTTTCTTAAAGGGTGATAATCCATCTCGTCCACATTCATAATTCTGATTAAATTAGGGTGCCCAACGAAGTTGACACCAAAAAAATCATACGCTTCACGCTCTAGCCAATTGGCAGTAGAAAATAAATTGGATGCCGTAAATACATCTGGTTTTTCTATATCAGTAAATACTTTTAATCGAATGCGAATGGATTTTTTAATGTTTTGTAACATATAAACCACGGCCAATTCTTTTCCTTTATTTTCTGGGTAATGAACGGCTGTTAAATCATTTAAATAAGTAAATTCTAAATCAGCATCATCATTTAAAAAAGTCATTACTTTTAAGTTGTTGTTGGTTTCTGTTTCAAACGTCAACATACCATAAGGCTCTTCAAAATGGTAAACCAATTCTCCAAATTTATCGATCAGCTTTTGTTTTATTTCTTCGTTTGTCATTTTTTATATTTTTTGCCACAATACAGCGTGTATCAAAGAAGCACAAAGGTTTTTAATTTCTAATAATCCAATTGATTTTATTGTATTCCATAACCATTTAATAAAGCTTTGTATTCATCACTTTCTCTGCGTCTTATACTTTCTGCTTTTACTAAATCTTGAATTCTCATAAAACCATCAATAATAGCTTCTGGTCTTGGAGGGCAACCAGGTACATATACATCCACTGGAATTACTTGGTCAATCCCTTGTAATACAGAATAGCTATCAAAAATACCACCACTCGATGCACAAGCACCCACAGCCATAACCCAACGAGGTTCTGCCATTTGTAAATATACTTGACGTAAAATGGGAGCCATTTTTTTAGAAATTGTTCCCATGACCATAATTAAATCGCATTGACGAGGAGAGAAACTTAAACGCTCTGCCCCAAAACGAGCTAAGTCATAATGGGCTGCCATGGTTGCCATAAATTCAATCCCACAACAAGATGTTGCAAATGGCAAAGGCCACATCGAATTTGCACGCGCCAAACCTACAGCTTCGCTTAATTTTGTAGTAAAAAAACCTTCACCTGTAAATCCCTGGGGAGCTTCAACTGTTTTTATTTTTGTATTATGTGTTACGGGTCTCATTTTTTATTGTTTAGATGTTTAGGTTATTCAGAAATTTAGATTGAATAGTTACAGTTTTTATTGATTTTTGATAAATTGAATGCGATTAATCTTCCCACTGCAAGGCACCTTTTTTAATAATGTAAATAAATCCTAAAATAAAGAAGGCTACAAACATTACGACTGCCATAAATCCATTCCAACCCAATGCCCTAAAATTCATGGCATATGGATAAAAGAAAATAACCTCAACATCAAATAACACAAAAAGGATGGCAACTAAAAAGTACTTAACAGACAATGGTTGGCGGGCATTTCCTTCTTGCTCAATACCACACTCAAAATTTTCTAGTTTGTCCGTTGTTTTTCTTTTGGGTCCCAATAAATGCGTTGCGCCCATCATTACAACCACTAAGGCTACAGCCAACGAAAGTTGAATCAAAATTGGGGCGTATGCAGAAGAGTTATTCGTTATTTCTAATAAAATCATTATTTCACTATTATATTGCACAAAAATAGGTTACAAAAACACAACTTTCAAAGATTATTAATAATAAATATTGATACAAGAAAGTTACTCGATAATTTCGAGCGGTTCAAATGTAAATTCAATAAAGCAGCCATTCCAATTTATACCTTCAATTTGTTCGTAAATCAAATTTTATAAGGGAGAAAAATTCAAAGGAGTCAATTATTTTTTACTGTTCTGTCGCTTGTTTTTTCATTCAGTCTAATTAACAAATCAGTGTTAAAGCAGGCAAGTTGTCGCATTGGTAAATTTGCCTATATTTGTGAGCCAATTATGATAGTTTTCTTACAAGGTAAATATGTAAAAAAGACGCCAGCCTTTGTTTGGATGGATGTAAATGGTGTTGGCTATGAAGTCAATATTAGCTTAAATACATATTCTGAAATACAAAATTTAACGCAAGGCCAATTATTAACACATCTTCAAATAAAAGAGGATGGGCATTCTTTATTCGGTTTTTTTGAAGAAACAGAAAGAAATATGTTTTTGTTATTAATTTCGGTCAGTGGAGTAGGTGCTTCTACTGCCAGAATGATGCTTTCGAGCATGAAGCCAGATGAAATTAGCAATGCCATAGCCAATGACGATGAAAAAACGTTGGAGCGAATAAAAGGGATTGGTGCCAAATCGGCTAAAAGATTAATCTTAGAATTAAAAGATAAAGTAACCAAAAGTAAGAGTGGGGAAACTTTACAGCCCATTGCACACAATAATATTGAGAATGATGCGTTAAATGCTTTAATAAGTCTTGGAATTGCACGGAATGCTGCTTTTGCAGCGCTGCAAAAAACAGTAAAAAACAACAAAGAACTATCGTTGGAAGATTTAATTAAACTAACATTGAAAAACATTTAGCACTAGCATTGGGTCAAATTTTTAAATATATTTTTCAGTTTTTTGCCATTGCAGGCATTACGTTTATGTCGTTGATGATTTCAACGGCGACGCCCTTTTTTTCTGTAATAGATTTTGAATACCCAACGATTGAAATCCCAAGTGTAGACAGCCCGGTTACGGTTGTGAATACCGCTCCTAAAGATACGTTGCATTTTCCTGTGAACGATCGAGCAAATAATCAGATTATAGACAAAAAGCCTGCTCAATTTGATTTAAAAGATCCAAGCAACTTAGTAACTGATGTAGAATATCATGCGGATTCAAACAACTATTCGGTTACCGAAAAAATTGGGAAAGAATTTTACAGAGCGCCTACTACCATGACCTTTGATGAGTTCATGAAATATCAGTCTCAAAAAGACGAAGAAGCCTATTTTAAGAAAAGAGCAAAAAATATCATGCAAATTTCTAAAAGTGGGGGTATTGTGCCAAAGGTAAATTTAGGAAATGCGTTATTTGATCGAATATTTGGAGGCAATACCATTGAAGTAAAACCGCAAGGAAATATTGATATGTTTTTTGGAGTAAATGCACAAAATGTAAAAAATCCAACACTTGTTCAAAGTGCCCAAAAGTATAGCATTTTTGACTTTGACATGAATATGAACATCAGCTTGTTGGCCAAAGTGGGAGAAAAAATGCGGATGAATTTCAATTACAATTCAAAAGCGACGTTTGATTTTGAAAATCAAATGAAATTAGAATACACAGGCCAAGATGATAATATCCTTAAAAAAATAGAAGCAGGTTATGTTTCATTTCCATTACAAACAACCTTAATACAAGGAGTTCAATCCTTATTTGGTTTGCATACACAATTGCAATTTGGTCGTTTAAGAATTAACTCAGTCATCTCACAACAAAAATCTAAAAAAGAAACACTTTCATTAAAAGGAGGTGCACAAACTCAAAATTTTTCAGTTTCCTGTGATAATTATGAAGATTTTAGGCATTTCTTACTTTCCCAATCGTTTAGAAAAAACTATAATAATGCACTAAAAAATTATCCAATAATTAATTCATTAAACAACATCAATCGCATTGAAGTTTGGGTGACAAATAAAAATGGGACCACAGAAAACGCACGTGATATTGTTGCTTTACAAGATTTGGGGGAAACCTATCCTCGAAATACCGCTTTTGCAAAATCAGCAGCAGATGTGGCCGATAATAATTCCAATACCTTGTATGCTCAAGTTATTCAAACACCTGGTTCAAGAGATAATAATGTAATTAGTGCAATGCAATCTTTGGGTTTAAGTGGAAGAATTGATTATGAAAAAACATTTGCTCGAAAATTAAACCCGCAAGAATTTACCTACAATCCACAATTGGGCTTCATCTCTGTAAATACCCAATTACAGCCCGATGATGTAGTAGGGGTAGCGTATGAATATACCAACAACGGCCGTGTTTATCAAGTGGGAGAATTTGCACAATCATTACCACCAGACAGTACTAATCCGAAAATATTATTTTTAAAAATGTTGAAATCAACATCGCCAGATCCTACGATGCCTATTTGGGATTTGATGATGAAAAATATTTATTCATTAGGAGCAAGTGGTGTTAGCAATGATGAATTTATTTTAAATGTCATGTATCAAGACCCAGGTGGTGGTGAAAAAAGATATTTGCCAGAAGGACCTAAAGCAGGTATTCCCTTATTGACGTTGTTAAATTTAGATAGATTAAATAGTCAAAATGATCCTCAACCTGATGGCCGATTTGATTATGTAGAAGGGCTTACCATCAATTCACAACAAGGAAAAATTATATTTCCAGTTTTGGAACCTTTTGGAGAAGACATGAAAAGTGTTTTTGGAGGAAATATTTCGTTAGAAAAAAAATACTTGTACAAATTATTGTATGATTCTACTAAAAACATAGCCATTCAATTCCCACAATTTAATCGTTTTTTATTAAAAGGAACCTTCAAGTCAGCGAATTCTTCTGAAATTTATTTAGGCGGTTTTAATATTCCTCAAGGCTCGGTAACTGTAAATGCCGGAGGTACAAAGCTGACAGAAAATATTGATTATACAATTGATTATGGTATTGGTAAATTAAAAATTCTCAATTCCGGTGTTTTAAGTTCAGGTATTCCTATTAATGTGTCGTATGAAAACAGTGCGACCTTTGGCGTGCAAGTACAAAACTTTTTAGGAACTCGATTAGATTATTTTATTAATGACAAATTCAAATTTGGTGGAACAATGCTGAGGTTGTCCGAAAGACCTTACTTCAATAAAGTAACTTATGGCGATGATCCTATAAAAAATACAGTGTTAGGTTTGGATGTAAACTATCAAAATGACTTACCTTCCTTGACGAAATTTTTGGACAAATTGCCGGTAATTAATACCACCGCTCCCTCAATGATTAATACCAGTGCGGAGGTTGCGAAATTAATTCCAGGGCATAGTCGATTTATTAATGAAGGTGGTGAAGGTAGAATTTTTATAGATGATTTTGAAGGTACCAGAAGCGCATACGATTTAAAATTTCCTGTTACAAGATGGTTTTTAGCCAGTACTCCTCAAAATGCAACAGATAAAACAGGTGCTGTATTATTTCCTGAAGCTACGATTGTAAATAATTTAAATTACGGAAAAAATAGAGCAAAATTAGCTTGGTATAATTTAGATCCTTGTTTGGTAGATAAAAACCAAACTTGTATGCCCGAACATATCAAAAAAAATGACACCTCCATTTTATCAAATCATTATCTAAGATTGATTCAACAACAAGATGTATTTAAACTAAGAACAGCCACTGCCTTACAAGGAAATTTAACCACGTTAGATTTAGCATTTCATCCTGATGAGAGAGGGCCCTATAACTTTGATGGTTCTAATATTAATCAAAACGGGAAATTATTGAATCCTGCAAAACGATGGGGAGGCATTATGCGTTCAATTGAATACAGTGATTTTGAAACATCGAATGTTGAGTTTATTGAATTTTGGTTGATGGATCCATTTATTAATAAACCAAATGCTTCACCCGGTTCATTTTATATTAACTTAGGAAATATTTCGGAAGATATATTAAAAGATTCTAGAAAGTTTTTTGAAAATGGCTTACCATATCCTGCCAATAGCTCAAAAGTAGATACTACAAGATGGTCGAATATTCCTAAATTTCAACAACAATTAACCCCAGCTTTTGATAATGATCCTGAAGCTAGAAAGATACAGGATGTAGGTTATGATGGGATGGGCAATGCAGAAGAAGCGGCTCGTTTTAATGGTTATTTGGAAGAGGTGAAAGCAAATTTTGGAGCTTCATCTGCTGCTTATAAATTGGCTTTTAATGATCCTTCAAACGATGATTATCATCACTTTAGAGGGGCAGATTATGATGGTAATAAAGTACATCCCTTAGTTCGATATCGCAATTTTAATAACCCTCAAGGAAATTCTCCAATCACAGAAGCGAATAATCAATTCTCTAGTTCATTTACGAATACTCCTGAATCGGAAGATATTAACAATGACAATACATTGAATGAAAATGAGCAATATTTTCAATATCGAATAGACATCAAACCCAATATGCAAGTAGGTGAAAATTTTATTGTAAATAAAATAGAGCCAATGGTTACGATGCCTAATAAAAATGTAGAAAAAGAAACTTGGTATCAATTTAAAGTTCCAATAAAAGAGTTTACTGATCGAGTAGGAAATATTTCTGATTTTAAATCCATTCGTTTCATGCGGATGTTTTTACACGGGTTTCAAGACAGTGTAATTATGCGTTTTGCACGTTTAGAGTTAGGTAGAAATACTTGGCGTAAATATAATTTTTCTTTAAGAAATCCTGGAGAAATTGTACCCGATGTAGATGCCAATTCTACATTGTTTAATTTGTATTCTGTGAGTTTAGAGGAAAATAGTAGCCGCTCTCCGGTACCTTATGTTTCACCTCCAGGAGTAGAGCGTCAGCAACAACAAGTTTCAAATGGGCAAAATACATTTCAAAATGAGCAAGCACTTTCTATACAAGTATGTGGTTTGCAAGATGGAAATGCAAAAGGGGCATTTAAATCACTCGGAATGGATTTGCGACAGTTTAAGGAAATGAAAATGTTTATTCATGCCGAGGGAGTAGATGGAGAGCAACCATTACAAAATGGAGATTTACGAGCCTTTATACGATTAGGGAGTGATTTCGTATCCAATTATTATGAATATCAAATTCCATTAAAAGTAACTCCTTCAGGTTCTTTCAAAGCAGATGTCATTTGGCCTACAGAAAATGAAATGACGATAGACATTGAGCAATTAATTGCAGCCAAACAAAAAAGAAATTCCAGTGGGGCTAATTTTGCGATTCCATACGAAGTTCAAGATGCATCTGGTCATTATATTAGAGTGTTAGGAAATCCAAATATGGGAGACGTTAAAATGGCGATGTTAGGAGTCGTAAATCCACAAAAAACACCGAATACGCCCAATGACGATGGTGGGCCAAAATGCGCCGAAGTTTGGTTTAATGAACTTCGCTTAAGTAATATGAACGAAGAAGGCGGTTATGCTGCTACCGGTAAAGTGGATTTGCAACTAGCGGATATTGGAACGCTTAAAGTAAGTGGTAGTATGCATACGGCAGGCTACGGTAATATTGATCAAAAAATAAATCAGCGATACAGAGATAATTTTACTCAATTTGATGTTTCAGCCAATATTAACGCAGGTAAATTTACCCCACAAAATTGGGGCGTTCAATTGCCTGTATTTGCTGGGTATTCTCAAACAATTAGCAATCCTATTTTTGATCCTTATGATTTAGATGTTAAAATAAAAGATAAAGTGAAAGATTATACAGGAGCTCAAAAAGATTCTGTTAAAAAAATAGCCCAAGATTTTACTTCTATAAAAAGTGTGAATTTTCAAAATGTTCGAATAGCCCCCGTAAAAAATAAACACAAAGATCCTTGGGATTTGCAAAATTTTGATATGAGTTATTCTTACACTCAAACCAACAAACACAATTCCTTAATCGCCAATGATCAATTAGATGAACACCATGCATCCATTGGATATACATATGGTTTGAAAGCAAAATCGATTGAACCATTTAAAAAATTAATTCCGCAAAAAAGAAAGTATTATCAACTTATTCGTGATTTTAATTTTAATTTAATCCCTTCTAATTTTACTTTCAGAAATAATTTAAATAGAACAATTGGCGAAACCGAAATTAGAAATATCGATGATGGTCCTTATAAAATAGAACCCAACTTTTTTAAGTTTTTTACTTGGAATAGGACCTACAATTTAAGATGGGATTTAACCAGATCTTTTTCATTTGATTATTCAGCTAATAATAATTCAAGAATTGATGAGCCTTATGGACGTTTAGATACGAAAGCAAAAAAAGATACTTTCTGGAATAATGTCTATAAATTAGGCAGAAATACAAATTACAGTCAATCATTGAATGCAAACTATAATGTGCCAGTTAGTAAATTTCCATTGCTTGATTGGACGACTTTGAGAGGCAGTTATGCAGCTACTTATACCTGGACTAGTGCGTCACTTTTAGCAAAAAATTTAGGGAATGTAGTTGGGAATACTCAAAATAAACAAGTGAATGGGGAACTTAATTTTACCCAATTATACAATAAAAATAAGTACCTGAAAATATTAAATTCACCTAAAAGAACAATCCCTAATAAAAATAAAGCAACTAGTAAAACGACTTCTTCGAATGTGCAAAGCAATCAAAATGGAAGAGAGGAGAAGGATCCAATGGGCTTGAAAGCTTCAAAACCCAAAAATGTAGAAAAATTATTGAGTAATACTAAAAACGCTTCCGGAGAAAAATTGGATGCCCAATTTGAAGAATCATTCCCTAGTAAAGGGAATTCTGCTAAAGGTCGTACTTCTTCAAACCTTGATTTAAATGGAAAAATTTCGACTGCTTCAAAAAATGATAAAAGCAAAATAGATACGAGTAAAAACAAAGTAAGCGCTGTAAAAAAACCAAAAGAAGTTAAAAAGCCAAAAGTAAAAAAAGAATTCAATCCTTCGAACGAGGTTAGGGTTTTGGCAGGATTGGCAATGATGGTAAAAAGAGCTTCTTTTAATTACAGTGAAAATATGGCTACTACATTACCTGGTTACATGGATAGTACTCAATTTATTGGGATCAATTCTAATAATACAACCAATGTAGGAATGCCATTTGCGTTTGGTTTTCAACCTAACAGATTATGGCTAGAAGGAAAAGGAAAAGACAATGTACTTTCTAGAGATTCTTTATTCAATGCTCCATTTCAACAATCTTTTTTACAAAATTTTGACATGACGGTCAATACAGAACCATTTAAAGACTTTAAAATAGATTTTAATCTTAAGAAAACATTTAATAAAGCACATTCCGAGTTGTTTAAAGATACATTGGGAGGAAGCAATGATTTTGTTCAATTAAATCCATATGAAACCGGAGGGTTTACAATTTCTTACATTGCTATCAATACATTATTTCAAAAGAAAGGACTCGATAATTTAACTTCCGCATTTAAAGATTTTGAAAACAATCGAAAAGTGATTTCAGAGAGATTAGGGCTTATTAATCCGTACACAAATAATTTAAATGCACCTGAAGATCCTGACTATAAAAAAGGATACACTCGTTATTCTCAAGAAGTTTTAATTCCAGCATTTTTATCAGCTTACACGGGTAAAAATCCTGAAAACTATCCTTTAGTAGATAATAAAAATGAAAATATTCGTTCCAATCCTTTCCGAAATATTTTGCCTTTGCCAAACTGGAGAATCAATTATGGTGGGCTAGCTCGAACGAAAGCATTTAAAAATATTTTTCAAACATTCACATTAACGCATTCATATACAGGGTCATTATCTATGAATAGTTTCACATCCTCTTTGCAATATAGAGATACCTATGCATTAGGATTTCCTTCTTTCATCGATTCTGTTTCGCATAATTATATTCCTTATTTTATGGTTCCGAATATGACAATAACTGAAAATTTTGGCCCATTAATTGGAGTTGATGCAACGTTTAAAAATTCATTGAATGTACATGTAGAAATTAAAAAAGCTCGAACATTGAGTATGAGTTTAGTGGATTATCAATTGAGTGAAACTAAAAGCAAAGAAATTTCTTTTGGTGCAGGCATGCGATTAAAAGATGTTACTATCAATACCCCTTACTTTGGTTTAAATAAATATAAAAGTGATGTCAATATCAAATTAGATTTAGGCCTTCGAGATGATTTTACAACTATTAATCGCTTAGACCAGCAAGTATCTCGAGCTACAAGAGGACAAAAAGTAATTACAATTTCTCCTTCAATTGATTATTTATTAACGCAAACGGTAACCTTGCGATTTACGTATGATAGACGACAAAGTATACCATATGTATCCAATCAATTTCCTATTACAACTACAAGAGCAGGAGTTACTGTTCGTTTCCTACTAGGACAATAAACGCACCTCCTTTTTATGCATTCTTTTTTGCTTGTAGCTTTTAATACAATATTCAGTTGAAATAAACAATCCTTATAAATTACCATTTAATTTAAATATAAATGACATTCGATATCCTCTTGATAGATTCCAAATCTAAATATTATGAACAAGTATTAATGATTAGGCAAGATGTATTAAGAACGCCTTTAGGACTTACATTATCTCAAGAAGATATTGAAGATGATAAAAATCAACAAATTATTATTGCGCTAGATAAAGAAAAAGCAGTGGGTTGTTTATTTTTAAAAATAGTTTCACAAGACAAAGTAAAATTTAGACAAATGGCGATTGCTGAAAAATATCAACATCAAGGGATTGGTAAATCAATTATCCATTTTGCAGAGAATTTTTGTATTTTAAATCAGTATAAAAAAATAGAATTGCATGCTCGTAAAACAGCCATTGATTTTTACCAAAAACAACATTTTCAATTAATCGGGGAGGCGTTTTATGAAGTTGGGATTCCGCATTTCAAAATGGAAAAAAATATTGGTTGATGTCAAAAATCGATCCTTTATTGTAGTAAGTACGAAATTTGTAATGGTTTATAAAAAAAATAGCTAATTTTTAAAAACTCTTTTATAATTTATCAATAAAATTTAATCAATAAAAATTCTTTAGTTTAACTTCGCTTTTTAATGAACAATTCTAAAAAAGCTTTTTTATTGCTTGCTGATGGGACCTTATTCACAGGAAGCGCATTTGGTGCAATTGGCACTACCTCTGGTGAAATTTGTTTTAATACGGGTATGACCGGTTATCAAGAAATTTTTACGGATCCTTCTTATTGCGGACAAATTGTTGTGATGAACACTGCCCATGTCGGAAATTATGGGGTGAATAATGAGGATGTGGAAAGTGATTCTGTAAAAATTGCTGGATTAATAGGTAAAAATTTATCTGATAAATACTCAAGAGTGCTTTCTAATGGCTCTTTACAAGATTATTTAGTTGAAAATAATATAGTTTCCATTCATGAAATAGATACTCGAGCTTTAGTTGCTCATATCAGAAACTGCGGTGCTATGAATTGTATTATTTCATCAGAAATTGAAGACATCGAAATTTTGAAACAAAAATTAAAGGATGTACCAAGTATGGAAGGCTTGGATTTATCTGAATTTGTATCCACTAAAAAAGCATATTGTATAGGAGATTCAACTTCCGAAATAAGAATTGCAGTGTTAGATTTTGGTGTAAAAAGAAATATTTTGAAGTGCATGACAGACAGAGGTGCTTATTTACAAGTGTTTCCGTCAAAAGCAACTTTTGAAGATTTGCAATCGTTTAAACCGACCGCTTATTTCATCAGTAATGGACCAGGTGATCCTTCATCAATGACATATGCGGTAGAAGTAGTGTCAAAAATAATTCAATCTGGTTTGCCAGTTTTTGGAATTTGCTTAGGACATCAATTAATAGCTTTAGCAAATGGAGCTAAAACCTATAAAATGCATCATGGACACAGAGGTATCAATCACCCTGTATTGAATTTGCAAACGATGAAAAGTGAAATATCTACTCAAAATCATGGATTTGCAGTTGATGCTGACTCCGTAACGAATAATGATTTAATTGAAATTACCCATGTGAATTTAAACGACAACACGTTAGAAGGGATTAAAATGAAATCAAAACCAGTATTCTCAGTACAATATCACCCTGAAGCCACTCCTGGTCCGCATGATTCTCGCTACTTATTTGATGATTTTATTAAATTAATTCAGGAACATAAATAGGGCTCTCATTACTGAAAAAAGCTGTTTTTACTTGGGTTGAATGAGTAAGTTTGATTTTGAAAAATTTCATTTGAAATCATTCATAAAATATTATTGTAATTTACTGCAATTTTTGGGAGCTCGTTAACTAGTCACTATTCTAGGTGAAAATTGTCAAAATTGAGTTTAAAGTAATATATTTGTGTTACCAAATCATTAAATTCCTTACTCATGACTAGAAAAATTAATTTATTTACAGTATTAATATTTGCATATTCAATCGTCGTATGTGCAACATTAAAAAAAGAAGAAGATAAAACTTCTTTGTCTGTAGGCATTAATAAAACAATCAACAACAAGCCTAAATCCCTTGTACAAACTTTAACTAAAGCTCAACATTTATTAGCTTTTAAAAAGTAAGCTTTCTTCAAGTAATTTTTTCTTGTTAATTGGCACAACTCCTACTTCTTCACAAACGATGCCTCCTGCTAAATTAGCAATAATTGCCATTAAATTCTCATCTTTGGTAACTGCATAAATCATGCTTGCTACTGCAATTACCGTATCGCCAGCGCCCGAAACGTCGGCAATATTTCGAATATGAGCGGGAATTATTTTTCCTTTCGTTTTATTTACATAAACTCCTAATTCTGATAAGGTGATAAATGTAATTTTATGATTGAGCTTTTTAAGTAAGGCAGCATGAATTTGATTCATGGTAGATAAATTAATTTCTTTTAAAGAAATATCCAGCGCTTCTTTTACTTCTTTTAAATTGGGTTTAAAAATATCAACTCCTATATAAGAGAAGAAATTCTTTTTCTTAGGATCTACGGCTGTTAAAACACCTACCAATTTACAATGGCCAATAATTTTTTCTATTACATTTTGTTTTAAAACACCTTTGTTGTAATCTTCAAAAATAACAATATCTGGCACTTCAATTTGTATCGCTCGCATGCACATATCTATAAAACGATGTTCATCTTTAATAGAAAGTTCCTCTTCCATCTCTTCATCAATCCGAATCGATTGTTGATTTTTACAAAGTACCCTCGTTTTTGAAGTTGTAATTCGGTCTGCACTTTGCATGCACATTGATGAATCAATGCCTTCTTTATTTAACGCAGAAATCAATGCTTTCCCTTGTTCATCTTTACCAATTACGGTTAATAAAGATACTTGGGCGCCTAACGATTTGCAGTTTAAAGCTACATTGGCAGCGCCTCCTGGTCTTGATTGTTTTTCTGAAACCGTAAATACCGGAACAGGGGCTTCAGGTGAAATTCTGTCAATGTTTCCAATCCAATAATTATCAAGCATGGCATCGCCAATGACAAAAATTTTCAGTTTATTAAACTTTGTAAAAATGGATTTTATTTGACTAGCGGAATATGTTTTCAATGAAAAAAATTATTTGATGTCAAATATAATCAGAACTAATGAAATCTACTTTTTCTTCTTTTTAAAAAGAGGAGAATCTTTTAAACTCATAGAATATTCTATACCGGTGATATAAATATTTTCTAAATTGGCTACATTGAACGCTTTTTGAATTAAGTAATATGTTCCTATTTTGCTGTATTTGTTTAATTTGTAGTCTATACCTGCTTGAATACGAATTCGATGCCAATTGTCTTCCGAAACAATTCTTTTATAATCATGAATTTGATAGCGCATTTCTGCTGAAAGATACGGGCTCCATTTTTTGTTAATGGAGTAACCAATTTCTATTTTACTTCTTGAATAAATTTCAGGCAATTTGCCAAATTCATCTGTGAAAAAACTTCTGTATTCACCTTGAAGCCTGTGTCTATATGAAAACGACCAATTATTATATTTATATTTAGCTGTAATATCCCACATCAATCGATGTCGAAAAGTGAATGTATTATCATCATCAAGTTTATTAATAAATCGATAAACCAATGCAGACTTTAAGTATTTGTTCGCATTGAATTCTAGCCCGATATTTGTAAATAATAAATTTAAACGACTGTAATTTTCTCTTAATCTTATTTCTTCTGCTGCAATTATCGACCATTTTTTGTTGATTGAATAATCTACCGACAATGTGGTCCAATGACCTGCATCAGAATAAGTTGGTGAATTTTGTGCTTTCGAATGATAAAAGCAAATTAATAAGAAAAGTACATATATGCCTTTATACATTTTAATTTTTAAAGGTATTAATTATGATTTTAGGCATATTGAGTTCTTGTTTTCTGCTGGTAATTTCTACCGTATTTACCACTGCACTGTCTAATGTGTTGTTGACTAGTTGTTTGCTATATACAATGATCGTGTATTTGCCTTCACGTAAATAATTGAAATAAAAAATCCCATCTTGATCGGTATCAACATTATCACCAATTCCAGGCTGGTCACCATATTTTATATAAACATTTTGGCCACCTAAAAATCCAGAATCTGTTTTTATATACGTATTGCTGTAATTTCTTGCAAATACACTTCCTTTTATTGAAGCTCGTCCGCCTTCCCCTGGGCCTTTGCTGCATGAAAATAAAAACACACTAACGATTAAAATGGCTGCTATTATTTTGATTTCTTTCATAATTATTTATTCATTTATATGTAAAATGTTTCAGATTTTAAATATGGATTGCTACTATTATATAATTTAATGTATTTCCCGACAACCGACATCTGTCATCTGACAACCTTGTTTAATCATCATCGCCACCTGCTACTTCTAACCGGTTTTCATTTTCTTTTGCATTGTAAAAAATATGTACTTTGGCAGTATCTCGTAAAAAATTAATGTTTTTTATTTCCACTCGATGTATTGGAAGCCCGGTTCTATTTTTTAAATCTTCAATTAATTCTTCTCTTCTATTAGGCGTAATTAAATCAACTCGTTCGTATGTAATTTCTTTAAAATTTTCGTGCGTCAATGAAATAAATCGATCCAATACCACCGTTAATAATAAGATAGAGGCATTGCTAAATAATAAAATCCCCCAATCAGAAAATAATAAATGATTGTCAATAATCGACAATGAATTGATCATTCCTAAAGCCAAACAAATAAAGAAATAACCCATTTCTTTAATTGGAATCGTTACGGTTCGGTAACGCATAATGGAAAATATCGCAAACAAACCAAAGGCAATTCCTTGTTTAATATGGGTTGTGCACAAGAGCGTAAATATGATAAAATTGAAAATAAAGAAGGTGAATAAAAAGTCTTTATTTTTATGTGTTGGATAATAAATTAAACGAACTAAAATAAAAAGTGCTACAAAATTAATTCCAAATCTCGTGATCAATTCTATCGTGTCCATCGGTATGTCCTTCATTTCTTTAACTATTTTTTCAGCATCTTGCATAATTCTCTATTTTGTTTAATTTTAATAATATGGGCTTGAAATTATTGTGTTTTATATTTTCTTCTAGCAATGAAACGCCAATGACATATTTGCTAAAACTACTTTCATGCACCCTTAATTTTTTGAGCATTTGAATGGTGTTGCTAAATACATCGGTTTTTCCTTGTTTTACTTCTATGACGACTAACTCGGGCAAATGGGTTTGTTTTTTGCCATTGTCAAATCCAATTTCAAGGTCAATGGTTATCCGTTCAGTAAATTTTTTGTTGGTTAAAGTTATTCGTTTGAAATTGTTGGTCAATTTTTTTTCAATCGGTTTATTGTTCAATCGTTTATATTGAATCAAATTATAATCTGCTAAAGGAACTTCGTGGTAAATGGCAGGAATTATTTTACGTTGTTTGTCGGTTCGAGTACCAAATAATTTTCGTTTGATTTCATAAAAACTCAATTTGCTTTCTACATATTCTCTGCTCCTCACTTTCACTCGGTTCACACATCCATTGTGATGATCTTTGTAAAACTGAAAATCGGGTGTGTCAAAGTACACTGTTTTGTATGTAAATATTCGGGTATTGTCAATTTCCAACACAAATTGATCGTCTTTTATTCCTTCTAATAATAAAACCAGTTGAGCTTTGGAAAGGATATATTTCGTATCGATTCTATTTTGCAACTTCACACTGTCTAATTGTTTGAGTGTAACCGATTCAAATGTATTTAATTGCTCAACAACAGATTGCATGAATGAATTTTTCTTCTTTTTTTTGTTTAGAAACCTAAATATATAAATAATATTCTAAAAATTAATAATTTGATAACATAAATGTAGGTTATCGGTTTCTTTTTTGAGGTCAGAGAAAGTTTTGACCAAAGAAAATATTCTTTAACTTCGCAAAAAAATAATAAAAAATGCCATCATTCGACATTGCCAGTAAAGTAGAAATTCAAGTTTTAGACAACGCTATTAATGTGGTTAAAAAAGAAATACAAAATCGATTTGATTTCAAAGGATCTCATGTGGTGATTGAGTTAGATAAAAAAAACTACTCAGTGGCTTTAGAAGCCGACAGCGACATGAAAATGGAACAAATAGTTGATGTATTAATTACTCGATCCATGCGTCAAGGCCTCGATTCAAATTGTTTTGACATGAGCAAAGAAGTATTGCCATCGGGTAAAATAGTTAAAAAAACGGTCCCTGTAAAAAACGGAATTGCACAAGACGATGCGAAGAAAATTGTGAAAATTATTAAAGAAAACGTACCCAAAGTACAAGCCGCTATCATGGACGATATTATACGAGTGACTGGCAAAAAAATTGATGATTTGCAAGAAGTGATACAATTGTGTAAAACATCCGACTTAAAATTGCCTTTGCAGTTTGTAAATATGAAGTAGGCAAGGGCAGAAGTTGTAAATTGATCCTCCATTTACGGCTAAACCCTAAACTTCTAAACAAAAAAAAGTTGCCATTTAAAAATAAAATAGTACTTTTGCAATCCTTATAATTAATTCGCATGGTTAGCAATCATGCAAAACAATAAAAAATAACAAAACATGAAACAAGGAATACATCCAGAAAGCTACAGATTTGTAATATTCAAAGACATGAGTAATGAGTCTGCATTTTTAAGCCGTTCAACTGCAAAATCAAGCGAAATGAT
>CANHJA010000005.1 GCA_947460795.1 Bacteroidota bacterium
AAAACAGCAAAGTATATGCACAACCTGTACCTCCTAACTGTCCTCCATCATATGCTGCAGGATTTACAATTACAGGGGATTCTATTTCATTGTGCCAAGATGGAGTTAATTTAACCGTTACGGGAAATTCAACGATTAACACTACCAGCTCGTATGCAGTCAATAATATTCCTTATGCGCCATACCCTTGGGTAGGTTCCAATGCGATTTTAAATAATATTGACGATTGTTGGAGCGCACCGATTAATTTGCCATTTGCTTTTTGTTATTTTGGACAGAAATATAATAAAGTAGTGATTGGAGCCAACGGTCAAGTTAGTTTTGATGTTGTGGGTACACAACCGCCTTTAACGGGTGGTTCAAATGCCTGGGCTTCTAATGGACAAACAGCACCAAACCCTACACTTGCATACAACAACTGTATTATGGCACCTTACCATGATATCAACCCTGGAGTATCGTATCCGGGAAAAAGTATTACTTGGGATATTTATGGCACTTATCCATGTCGTTATATGGTAATTTCTTGGGATAGTATTCCTATGTTTTCTTGTACTACACAATTAGCTTCTCAACAAGTTGTATTGTTCGAATCTACTTATTTAATTGATATTAATATTAAAGCAAAAACAGTTTGTGCCAATTGGAATGGTGGTGTTGCACATGAAGGAATTCAAAATGCAAATGGCACTGTTGCTTTTATGGTTCCCGGTAGAAATGGTACACAATGGACCGCTACAAATGATAGTTATCGATTTACACCCAATGGAGCAATATCAGGTAATTTTATTTATACTTGGATAGATGTAAATACTGGAGCAACACTTGGTACTGGGACAACGCTGAGTTATCTTCCTGCAAACCCAACTAAGGTTACGGTGCTCTGCTCTGTAGTTACAGATTGTGATACCATTACAGCATTTAACGGAGACACTGTGAATGTTTTAGTAACGGGAGTTGTAAATGCAAATTTTAATACTAAAATAAATTTAGGTTGTGTGAATGACACTGTAAAAGTTTTTAATACTTCAACTAGCTCCATCCAAGGTGTAAGTACGCAATATTTTTGGGATTTTGGGGATGGAACAAATTCTACTGTAAAAAATCCGCCTCCTCATGTTTATTTAAATCAAGGAGTTTATGCCATCACGTTGATTGCTTCTGCAAATGGTTGCAAAGATACCATGATTAAAATAGTTGACTTGAACCACCCAATTAATGCTTCCTATTTTGCAAATAGTGGTGCAAATATTGATGCTGCTTGTTTAGGAGATAGTATATTTTTTGATGCCTCTCCGTCAACTCCAATAGGATTTTTAAATTACTTTTGGAATTTTGGAGATGGCTTTAGTATTAATAAAGGCACATTTTCAAACATTAATTATCTTTATCAAAATTCAGGCAACTATGTGTCTCAATTAATCGTTACAGATTCTCTAGGTTGTAAGGACACCATGTCAAAAAATATTTTTATTGAAAATACACCCTACAATGATTTTGAGGTCACCGATAATTCAATTTGTATAGGGCAGCCAGTTTATTTTTCAGATACAATGGATATTCACCATCAAAACTTCTTTTGGAATTTTGCTGATGGAAGTACATTAATGAATATCCACAGTCCTTCTCATTCGTGGTTAAATTCAGGAAATTATGCAGTTACATTAACTACAACGTATAAATATTGCCCATCTAAAGTTACTACTAAAAATATAACTGTTGAAGATTTTCCTTTTGTCAATTTGGGTCCTGACACCTCTATTTGTCCTGGTTTAACCGGTTCTATTTTATTAACAAATAATGCATTTGCATCTGGTGCTTATTTATGGAATACGGGCGAAACAACCAATTCAATTTTAGTGAATACCCCTGGATACTATTGGTTAACAGTAACATCTCCAACAGGAAATTGTTCTGTCACAGATTCTTTACAAGTTTTACAAGATTGTTATTTAAATATTCCGAATTCATTTTCTCCTAATGGAGACGGTTTGAATGATTATTTTTTACCTAGAGAAATTTTAAGCAGTGGTTTAACCGTTTTCAGAATGTCAATTTACAATCGATGGGGTGAAAAAATTTACGCTACTGATAAACTAGATGGTAGAGGATGGGATGGTAAATACAATAATAAACCACAACCGGTAGGTGTATTTGTTTATGTAATTGATGCCGTTTTTGGCAATGGAGTTCGTAAAAATTTCAAAGGCAACGTTACTTTACTGAAATAACTGTTTGCCCATATATAAATAAAAAACACGAAGTATTTACTTCGTGTTTTTTTATGTTTAAACTTTTACATATTTACAATAACTCATACACAACAGCAGCCCCTTGACCCACACCAATGCACATGGTAGCCACACCATATTTTGCATTTCTTTTTTTCATTTCATGAATAAGTGTTGTTGAAATTCTTACTCCACTGCAACCCAAAGGATGTCCCAATGCAATAGCACCTCCATTTACATTTACTTTTTTGGGATCAATTTTTAATTCATTGATGCAAGCAATACTTTGTGAGGCAAATGCTTCATTTAATTCAAATAAATCAATTTCATCAATCGTTAAACCAGCACGTTGCAATGCTTTTTGTGTTGCAGGAACTGGTCCAATACCCATTATACTTGGTTCTACACCGGCAATTGCCATACTTTTAATGACAGCAATAGGTTGTAAATCATATTTCTTTACAGCGCTTTCTGATGCTAGCAACATGGCAGCAGCACCATCATTTACACCACTGGCATTAGCGGCAGTTACACTACCTTCTTTAGAAAATGCAGGTTTCAATTCGGCCAATTTTTCAACAGGTGTTAATCGTGGATGTTCATCTTTTTGGAAAGTAAGGGTTTTGCCTTTTCCTAAATCAATTTCGATAGGAATTATTTCATCCTCAAATCGGTTGGTTTTATGGGCTTGCTCATATTTTAATTGACTTTGATAAGCAAACTCATCTTGTGCTTCACGAGAAACAGTATATTTTTTAGCAACATTCTCTGCTGTTTCCCCCATGCTAAATGGATGATGTAATTTTGACAAAGCTGGATTCGTAAACCGCCACCCGATTGTTGTATCAAAAATTTCTGCTTTACGTGAAAAAGGAGTGTCGCTTTTGCCCATTACAAAAGGCGCGCGAGTCATACTTTCTACTCCACAAGCAATCATTAATTCGCCATCACCACACATAATTCCTCTCGCGCTATCCATAATCGCTTGCAAGCCAGAAGCACACAAACGATTCACGGTATTTCCACCAACTGTAATTGGCAAGCCAGCTAATAATAATGCCATACGAGCCACGTCTCTATTGTCTTCACCCGCTTGATTAGCACAGCCAGCAATTACATCTTCAATAGCATTTACATCAATAGAAGGGTTTCGTTGTACGATAGCTTTAATTACATGTGCCAATAAATCATCGGGTCTCACGGTGCTTAAACTGCCTCCATACTTTCCAATAGGCGTACGAACGGCATCTATGATATATGCTTTTGTCATTGAATAAAAATATTTTAGCAAAAGTAATATTTTAATGCGGTTATTACCCTGCAATCGGGATCAACTTTTTTAGAATATGATTTTTAATGTTTAGTTCTATTATATTGATCATAATGCTAGAAATACAACCATCTAGAATTATTTATAAACTGATTATAAAGTACTTTTTCTGATTTCTTTCCACTTTTGAATGTATTTAAATAAACAAAAAACACCTATTCGTTTAGGTTGTATTTAGTGAAAAAAAAATCAAAAATTAACGTATCACGACAATATTCCAATTTTTCTTAATCTGCTCATAACAGCGCCTTTCGTTCGTTCAAAATAAAAAGCCATTTCTTGATATGTAACTCCTTCATCAAACATTTTTTCTAACCTTTTATCTTGCTCACTTGTCCATGGCTGATAGGCGGAAGAATTTTTTTCTTTCCCTATTTTAAAATATGAATCTACATCTTGCAAAATTTTTCGTTTGTTTCGAGTTGAATAATCAGGCAATACTAAATCTGGTTTTGTTTTGACAGCAGGCTTTTTAATAATTTCTATCGTTGCATCAATTTTAAAATTATCAGGGATTAATTCTTCAGGAATCTTTAGCAGTGATCTGGCTCTGGTTATTGCCACATAAAGCAAATTGATTTCTTCTTCAATTCGGTCTTTTTGTTGTTCAAATTCTGGTTGTTTTTTCTGCCGATCTATTTTTTCTTCTGTTGTAAAATCATTGGCAAGTTCCACCACATCATATTCCATGCCTTTGCAACGATGCACGGTGCTAAAAATAATTTCTGCTTTGTGCTTTTCGGCATCTCCAACATGCTTCTCTTTTATTTGCTTCAATAACGCAGGAATTTCATCTTCATATTCCTTTACAATATCCAACATCATTTGCAATTGTTTGTCCTCGGTTTTTTCAATATAATCTTCTAGTTCCACTACAGAATGCATGGTTTTTAATAATTCATCTCGAATTAGAAAATGTTTTTTATTGTATAAATTCAAAACATCATATAAGGAGGCTCCTTCATCAGCGTAAGTGTATGAATTAAAATTGCCTTCGAAATAGAGGTGCTTTATTTTTCGGTTGTCGGTAATGAATGTAATCGCTTTCATCAATAAACCTAAATTGGTACGAGCAATTACAGCATGCGATTTTTTTTCATTGCTTGTCCCTAAACCTATTATTTCAATCGATTGGAAGGTTTTTAATTTGTTTTTAAGAAACAATATTTCATTTGCTAATAATGCAATTTTTGAACCAAAACGAAAACTGTTGTTTAAGTCGAACGATTTAAAATGAACTTGCTCCAAGGAGTTGACAGCATATCGCCAGCTATAAATTTGTTGGTGCGTATCGCCAACTATAACTTTAATTGCATTTGATTGTTTTAAAAAAACGTCCAACATGGCAGGTGATGCGTCTTGGCCTTCATCAAATAAAATATAATCAAATGGCAATACAGGATTAGATAATTGAAATTTCTTTAAATAAAAATCATGTGTTATCTCAATTTCACCATGGTTCATTTTTGCTAAAAACTGCCGTGTAAACTGTTCGATAGTTTTAAAATTGTGCTTCACAAAAGCATTTGCCTTGCTATCTAAAACTGTTTTTAAATAGTCAATTTCTGAAACTTTTTGAGCGTTGCTGTTACAGAACAGGGATGCCATTTTTAAAATGTGATTGGCAATAATAAATAATTCATGATTGGTACTAGAGCCTGTCATGGCTAATAATTGAACCAATTCATGCGGTTTATAATCGCCTAATTTTATTTTATAATTTGAACCAGCAACAATATTTCTAAAGGCTAATGAATGAGCCGTTTCAATACGAACATTCGTTAATTTATGTTTTGAAAACTTTTGTTCGGCCTCAATTTTTACAGATTTATTAAATGCCAAATACAAAATTTTTGATTTCGGTGGTTTTGTTTTGGCATATTCAATCATAGTGGTTGTTTTGCCAGAACCAGCTACGGCATTTATTTTTATATTGCCTTCAGAGGCTAATATAGATTGTTGTTGTAGGGTGTATTTCATGCGCTGCGAAAATACAAGAAGCCTTTCTTGAAACCATATTTTTATCAAATCATTTTTAAAATACAAATCAATAATTCATTTATTTCCCATACATTTTTGCTATAAAATAGCATGCCTTATATTTTTAATTTATATCGATTATCATTTTTTCATCCAATTTATTAGAATACTTTTCATTACTTTTGTGGTTGTTAATTTTTAAATTTTATGAGTAATCAAGAGTGGCCACTTTGGGAAATTTTTATTCGCAGTAAAGCAGGTTTAGACCATAAACATGTTGGAAGTTTACATGCTGCCGACTCAACAATGGCTATCGAAATGGCAAGAGATGTGTACACGCGTCGGATGGAAGGCATTAGTATTTGGGCTGTTGAAAGTATCAATATTCATGCTTCTAACCCAGATGATGCTGGTATTTTTTACGAACCGAGCAACGATAAAATATATCGTCATCCTACGTTTTATGATTTGCCAGATGAAATTACCCACATGTAAAATTTAAATAATAAAAAATGAACAATTCATTAGTTGAATATATAATGCATTTGGCTGACAATAGCCTTATACATGGACATCGTTTGAGTGAGTGGTGTGGACATGGGCCTATTTTAGAAGTAGACATTGCTTTATCAAACATAGCATTGGATAACATTGGCGCAGCTAGAAGTTTGTATGAATATGCAGCTGAAATTGAAGGAAATGGTAAAACAGAAGATACCTATCCTTATTTTAGAGATGTCAGACAATTTAAAAATTCATTATTGCTAGAATTGCCAAATGGAAATTTTGCGGATACAATTGCTAAATGCTTGCTTTTTGACACCTATCAATTTTATTTTTATACCGCATTAAAAAACAGCAGCGATAACCGTTTAGCTGCAATTGCTGAGAAATCTTTAAAAGAAGTTACCTATCATTTGCGTTTTAGCAGCGAGTGGGTTGTTCGTTTGGGCGATGGCACCGACGAAAGCAAACAAAAAATGCAAAATGCGATTGCAGAGCATTGGGAATATGCTGGAGAACTTTTTGCACCAAGTAATATCGAGTTAGAAATGATTGAACAAGGAATTGCACCCAATATAGATGCACTTAAAGATGTTTGGCAACAAAAAATAGCTGAAACAATTGAAGAAGCTACTCTCTCTTTCCCATTATCAAATGAAAAAGGTTGGTTTCAATCAGGTGGTAAAAAAGGAATTCATACTGAATATTTAGGTTTTATTTTAGCCGATTTGCAATACATGCAAAAAACATATCCAAATTCGGAGTGGTAATAATCGATAATCAAATTTCGATGTATTAAAAATAAATAATGGTTTCAAAAGAAAAAATATATTCTTATTTAGAAAATGTTTCTGATCCTGAGGTCCCTGTATTGTCTATTTTAGATTTAGGCATAGTGAGGGATGTAAACATCAATGAAGAAAATGAAACTGTTGAAATTTTAATTACTCCTACGTACAGTGGTTGTCCTGCCATGCAAATGATAGCCATGAATGTAAAAATGGAAATGTTAACACAAGGAGTAAAAAATGTAATTGTTACAGAAATTTTATCACCTGCATGGACTACCGATTGGATGACTGAAAGTGGAAAACGAAAGTTAAATGAATATGGCATTGCTCCACCTCAAAATAAATCAAATGAATATATTCCTATTGAAGATTTAATTGTACCATGTCCTATTTGTCAGTCTAAAAACACCTCAGTAATTAGTGAATTTGGCTCTACTGCTTGTAAATCTTTATACAGATGTAATGATTGTTTAGAGCCGTTCGATTATTTTAAATGTCACTAAAATTATTTTCTATTTTTCACATCTTCGTATACTAATTGCTGAAAACTAGTAGCTTTATTATTTAGTTTTGTTGCTTGTAAAGTGTCTAAATTTTTAGAATGAAGGATGTAATTGCTTTGTTGATGACTGCCTGCACTTCCAATGTCATTGATGTAGCCTACCGCTCCAAAAACAACATAATAGGCAGATGAAGGAGTATAAGGATTAAACATATTTCGTGACCAAACATAATTTTTTGAAGGCAATTCCATTTGACGTAAAATGGTTGAAGGTATATCTAATTGAGATACAATTTTATCCCATGTTTTTCCTTTCCATTCTGGTTTTAAAGCACCTCCCAAAAACAATAAAGGGATGTGATGATGTGCAGGTGCAATTGCCTCATGTTGTTTAATGGTATTATGGCTGTGATCAGCTACTACAATAAATAAGGTATTTTGATACCAAGCTTGTTTTTTTGCTTCTGTGAAAAATTTCCCTAATTCATTGTCGGAATAATGTACAGATTCGGTGTATTGTTTTTCAACATCATTTGCCGCAGACCGCCAATTTATTTTCCCAGGATAATCATAGGGCATGTGGGTGCTGGTGGTAAAAAAACAGTTCAAAAAAGGAGGCTTTGCTTCATTTAATGTTTTTAAAAATTCAGGAAACATAAACTCATCATGTATTCCTAATTTGCCTTTCGGATACTGAGGATAATCGATATCTTCTTTTAAATCTACAAATTTTTTCTCTAATAAATAGCCTCGTAAATTCCCATAAATTAAATCCCCTCCAAACATAAACGAACTGCTGTAACCGAATGGAAGTAAATCTTCACTGATGCAGTGCAACGAAGGCACTTTGGCTGGTTGATTAACAATTGCCACTCTGCTTACCGATGGATATGCACTCAATACAGCAGGAATTCCTTGGTCTGAAACGTAGGCGTTGCTGTATGCTTTTGTAAACAATAATCCTTCTTTACTCAAGCTGTTAAATTGAGGAGTACAACCTTCTATACCACCTAAAACAGCTACATTGTCTGCACTCCAACTTTCTAAAAAAATAATCGCTATGTTGGGCCTCTTGGTATTTAAAACAGCTATCGTACTGTCTTTTTCAACTATAAAATCCTCTGCTATTAATTTTTGAGCATCTTCATTGCTTCTGAATTTATAAATTGATTCATCAGGAATGTTTTGTTTAATGGTTAAGTCTTGTAAAACATTATAAAATGGGTTAACGGCAATGTCATTTGCCAAAACATCTCTACTAAAATAAGCGGCACTTTGATTCATCGGAATTCCTGTAAGGCCACCTCGGATAATAATTACGCCTATACCGGTTGCGATCAAAAAATAAGTAATCGATTTGTAAAACCTATTTTTAGCAGTCGACTTTTCTTCTAATTGAATATGTGAATGGGTTGTTTTTTTATAAGCATAATAAAATGGAATCGTAAACAACGACAACATGAGTAAAAAAGACAATTGTAATTTGAATGAAATGATTTCAAATACTTCAGAAGGATTTTTGAAATGCTCAAGTGCTTGTAAGTTCATTTTTGCATTCCATTCTTTGTACAATCCAGCATCGCCAATGCCTGTGGCGGCATAAATAAATAGAAACATTCCCATTAAAACCAACGCGATATTTTTAAATATTTTTTTCTCAGTAATAAAATACAAAATCTGTAAAAGCAGTGGCAATAAAGAATACATGACTGCTGTTGCAAAATCTAATTTATACCCTTTGTAAAATGCATTGAGTAAATCGGTTTGTAAATGAATTCTATTTCCAATTGGCCATTGATACCAAACAAAAAATAGTCGGTTGATAAAAAACACAAGCAACCAAAAAATGAAAATTGAAAAAGTATATTTGAGTATTGATTTCAAAGTGAAATGTATTTTTATACGCAGTAATTTAACCCAACATAGGATGTCGTTTAAACTCTTTTGTGCGGTCAAATAAATAACGATACGTAGTTAAACGGCGCACTTCATTGGCTTCTAAATTTTTAGCCAAATTAACCATTTTAGGATTGAAATCACCGATCCATTGCATTTCATAATTGTGGTAACGTTGGCTAGGTTGTACGTATTTAGTGCATTCACCTATCATATAGGCATCTGTTCCTTTTCCTTGAAACTCAGGCACAATGCCATATACAACCCCTACAAAACGTTTGCATGCGCCAGTCATTTTTAAATATAAAAAATGAATTTTTTGCATCCAACCAAATTTCCCATTGAAGTGTTTAAAATATTGATTTAAATCTGGAATATTAATCCACATGCCTATTGGCTCACCTTTATGATAAACAAACCAAGTTATTTTTTCATCAATAATAGGTTTCATTTTACTAAAAATTAATTTGGCTTGTTTAAATTCAATTGTTTTTCCACCACCATGTTTAGCCCAAGCTTTATTGTAAATAATGGTAAAGTCATTCGCATATTTGTCAATGTTATTTTTTTTAATATGCTCAACAGTAAAGTTTGGATCTTTTTCATAATAATCGTGCCAACGCGTCATTTTTTCACTCAATGGAACTTTCGTACTCAAGCCAAAACACAATTGATGGAAATAGGCTTTAAAGCCATAGTTTTCTAACAATGTTTGATAGTAAGTTGGGTTGTAATTCATGGCATATAAAGGCTCTTCAAAACCATTCACCAATAAACCCCACCAGCGGTCACGCTCTCCAAAATTAATGGGGCCATCCATGGCTTCCATTCCTCTTTCCAACATCCACTCTTTTGCTTTGTCTAAAATAAAATTGCAAGCTTCTTGATTGTTGATACATTCAAAAAAACCAATGCCTCCTGTGGGCTGTTCTTGCGCATATTTCTTATTGACAAATACTGCCAATCGAGCAATGTATTTGCCTTCGTTATTTTTTAGTAACCAACGTTCACATTCGCCTTGTTTGAAAAATTTATTTTTCTTTTTATCAAACACTTCCTCAATATCCTTATTTAAAGGACGAATATAATTTTTATCATCCTTGTATAATTCTACAGGAAAATCTAAAAATATTTTTTCTAACTGGATTGTATTTACAACATCTATGGTCATGAAATGCAAATATACTTTGAGAATAAATGTTGGTAATTATTTTCTACAATTCTTTGTGAGAACCATCGCAAAAAGGTGCATTTTTAGTGTGTTTGCACTGACAAAACCATATCTCTTTTTCTTCTTCAAACTTCATTACCAATGGTTTGTAAGGCATGCCTTCAATTTCTTTGTGTTTGCCATCACAAAAGGGTTGTTTTGAACTCAATCCGCAAGTACACCATGCATAATTTTTATCTTTTTCTACAGTAACTGCTATCGGAAATTTTTCTGCTACAACTGGTTTGTCCATTATTTTTAATTTTATTGTGGTTAAATATACAATAAAATTTAATTTTACCGATATGCTACCGTTGTCCATTGTTATACTAACTAAAAATGAAGCGCAAAATATTGCTCGATGTTTGCAACCCTTAATTGGTTTAACAGATGATATTTTAATTGTAGATAACGGCAGCACCGATAATACCATTGAGATTGCTCAATCATTGAATGCAACTGTTTTGCAAACTACATGGAAAGGCTATTCGGGTACCAAAAACGAAGGCAATACAAAGGCAAAATACGACTGGATATTAAGCTTAGATGCAGACGAAGTAATCAATGAGGATTTGAGAAATGAAATCATTCAATTGTTTTCAAATGAAATGAAAGAAACAGAATCCTTTGCAATGCAACGGAAAATGATGTACTGTGGTAAACAATTAAACTACGGTGCCGTTGCCAATGAATTTAGACTGCGTATTTTTAATAGAAAAATTGGATGTTGGAATGAAGAAGAAGTACATGAAAATGTAGTTTTTAAAGAAAAAATACAGATTAAAAAATTAGCAGGATTTGTCTATCATTTTTCATATAATACCACACAAGAGCATGTGCAACGACTGGAAAAATATGCACAACTTTTCGCAAGTAAATCAACTAAAAAGGCAACTTTTATTAAGTTATATTTAAGTCCATGTTTTGGTTTTCTTCGAAACTATATTTTTAAATTAGGATTTCTTGATGGGAAACCAGGCTTTCTATTTGCAAAAAATGAATTGTGGTATACGTTTAGGAAATATCAATTATTAAACGCTATTTTTAGGAAAATCATAAAATAATAATTGTGTTTTTGCTGTAGGAAAATCTTCCCATTTTTCAACAGGAAATAGCAATGCACACATTCCACAAGTAGGCATATTTTCTAATAAATTATTCGTTAGTAAATTTATAAAATCGGTTATACCCGGATTGTGGCAAACAATCATCAACGTATTTATTTTATTTGAAATGCTAAAAATGCTATCTTGAATAATAGAAGGTGGGGCATGATACAAGGAGTCTTCCCATTGAATTTCACCGGATGCATATTTTAATTCTTTTGCAATTAATTTAGCTGTTTTTGCAGCTCGTTTTGCTGTACTCGACACCAATAAATCTACATGGATATTTCTATTCAACAATCGTTTGCCCATCATAGGTGCATCTCTCAAACCTCGATCATTCAATTCTCTATCGAAATCATTTTGATGTAAATGACTCCAATCAGATTTTGCATGTCGTACGAGGATAAGCGTTTTCATGTAATTTTCTTTTATGCAAAGATAAATTAAACAAGGTTAATATATTTTACTAAAGGCCATTATTAAACGTTTAAGAATTGTTCAATTATTTATTCGAGTAGAATCTTTTATTAAATTGATTGTAAAAATTGAACGAATTTTTACATGCTAATTTTTCTTTTTTGAATATTCTTGAAAATTATATTTGATCCACATTTTAATTTCAAGATCAGAAGCTGCTCTTGCAAACTCAACTTCCATAGGATAGGCTTGCATAAATTTTATCAACGCATCATCTTTTAAACCTGTCATTTGAGCTGTAAGTTCTTCGCTGTATCTGGTTCCAATAAATTTCTGTTTTTCAATGTCTACAATTTGATCTTGAAAGTGGCGCATGTTTTTATGCTTCTTTGAGAAGATTTGGTATAGGCTCGTAATTGGAGACATTGCCGATTTTGATTGCGTATATTCAAATGCATCTTTGTAAATGTCAGCTCTTTTAGCCGAATCCGTTTGATATTGAGTGGGTCCTTGCTTAATTGTAACACCTTTTAAGCCCACTGTTTTAACGGTCATTTTAATTATTTGATTGCTGTTATTCAAGCTTGAGCTTAATCGAATCACTTTATTATTAAATCCTAAATATGAAAATATAATGTAATCGCCTTCTTTGCCTTCAATGGAAAAAAAGCCATCTAAATTACTGTAGTCTCCTTGGTGAGTAGATAAATTTTCAACGCGCACAGAATTGATTGTAATGTTTTTTGCAGAATCTATAATCGTTCCTTTAAACACTATTTGAGCATCTACTTGAGATGCTACTATAAATGACAATAAAACAATTAGTAATCTTTTCACTTTACAAATGTAATAATTGTTCGTTTGCAATGTGGTTACTATATGTTAAAATTAAAAATAATTTCAGTTGTCAAAAAGGGATAAGCATTGCCATTTTAGCAAGGCTATAAACAATTATATAACCACTAATTCATAAAAATTTTCTTGCTGATAATATTTATTAGCTAAGGCTTGCAATTGTTCGGGAGTAATGTGTTTGTAGAGATCAATATTTTTATTAAATCGCTCTTTGGTAAAGCCATTTAAAATTAAACTTTTCCATCGTTGCATAATTTGAAAAGCACCATCTAAATCACCTAAAATAGTGCCTAATAAATAATTTTTCACAAGTTCTAACTCTTCAGCATCTACCAATTCATTTTTCAAAACATCCATTTCATAGTAAATTTCTTTTATGGCAGCTTCACATACATCTTTGCCCGCTTCGGTTGTTATTAAATATGCCGATTGATTAACCTGATTGTACATGTAGCTGTGTATTCCATACGTATAACCTTTGTCTTCACGAATATTGCTCATTAATCGTGAGCCGAAATAGCCACCCAAAATTGTATTTAATACAATCATTGGATAAAAATCTTCATGGTGTTTATTAGGGAAATGACTGGCTATTCTTATTGAACCTTGCACTCCTTTTTGATCATTATTGATTCGATGTTTCTTTTCAACTGTTGAATGAGCTTCAAAAATTGGTTCCACAATTGTGTTTTCATTGTTCCAATTTGTTTTTCCAAAATGTTGATTAATAAGTTCAATATCAGAATCTGCAAAACTGCCTGCAATAAAAATAGAGCAGTTGTTATTCGAGTAATATGTTTTTAAGTGATTTGATAAGGCTTGTTGATTGATGGCTTCGTAGTTTTTAATTACAGAATATTTTCCATAAGGGTGTTGTATTCCAAAAAGAAATTCATCAATTTTTCGGTTGGCTACAAAATCACTTTTTAATAATTGTACAGACAATCGTTGCTTTGCATTTTGAATAAAAATATCTATTTCATGTTGCGGAAATTGAGTATCCACAAGCATGTCAGCAACTACAGGAAGTACTTTTGAAAGGTGTTTTGTTAAACAACTTATGGTTATTGAAGCGAAATCGGGACCGGCAACTGTTTTTACGGATGCGCCATATTGCTCAAACATTTCATTGATTTGAAAAGAGGTCATTTTTGAGGTTCCACTTTTCAAAAGCCCTGCTGTTGCTTGAGCAATCCCATTTTGATTTTCATACCAAAGCCCTGCTTTAAAAACCATTTCGAGTTGCATTACAGGTTGTAAGTCGTCAGAAAAATAATGCACATTGATACCATTTTGAAAAACAATCGAATTGCAATCGGGTAAATGGTAATCGAAATCTACGGGTGAAAATATTTTCGGTTCTATTTTTCTATCTAACATAATTTATGGTTGTGTTTCTAAATTCTTTCTACTAACTACTTTTTGTATTCCTGACAATTGTCAATTTTTTAATGGGCTATCGGGTTCATTTGCGAAATGAGTATACACTTGCTTATCTACAAAGGAAGGAAAAAATTTGTTTATCCATACTGTTAACTTTCCTTGAGTAGACATTATTATAGTTCTTTTTCGTTTTTCTATCCCTTTTAAAATAATTGAAGCACATTTCTCAGCACTCATTAACTTATTTTCATTCAAAGGAGTTTCACTTTGTGCATTTCCACTTGCATTTAATGCCGTATTTCTGATATTTGTTGACACAAAGCCTGGAGAAACCCACATTACGTTGACACCTGTTTTTAAAAGTTCAATTCGTAAGGATTCTAAAAATCCTTGCATCGCGAATTTAGAAGAGGAATAACCCGTTCTGCAAGGCAATCCCTTGTAACCTGCAATGGATGAAATGCCTAAAATACTGCCTTTAGACTTCAAAATATAGGGCAAAGCATACTTTGTACAATATACAGTTCCCCAAAAATTAATATCCATTGATTGTTTTAAAACACTTAAATCCACCTCTTGAAACATAGCCCGCATGCTTATTCCTGCATTATTGATTAAAATATCGATAGCATGGAATGCATTCATTGACTTTTCTATAAATTTTTTACAATCTTCTTCGTTGCTAACATCAGCCTGTACGGTAAGTAAATTATTGCTGTTTATTTCAGTCGAAAATGACAATAAAGTATCGGCATTTCTACTACAAATAGCGACTTTCGCACCTTTTGAAAGAAAATCAATAGCCAAGGCTTTCCCTATGCCAGACGTTGCGCCTGTTATTAAAACTACTTTGTTTTCAAAAAAATTATTCATGAATTGCAAAAATACTTTACTAATTTGGTTTGTAAGTTAAATTATTTTTATACATTTGCACTCCAATCGTAAAGAAAGGGAGTTGATTTCGTAGCTCAGCTGGTAGAGCACATCACTTTTAATGATGGGGTCTTGGGTTCGAATCCCAACGGAATCACAAAGGGCTTGTTTTATAAACAAGCCCTTTTTTTATGGCAAATTGTTATTGTCAAAAATTTTCATACAGTTTTCATGCAAAAATTTACTGCTAATAATTATATTATGGGATGTCCGTATTGAAATTCTTGAGTGGTGTTCAAAAATTATTGATAAATAGGAATTAAAATAGCACTTTCTTGTGTTAAATTCGTTGGTAATGACCAATTATTGTATCCATTTACACTTCTGACATTGTAATTTAATTTTACTTTTATTTTCTCGCTAGTTTGTTGTGGCCCAGCTTTAATTATCAGGGTGTAACCTACTCCAAGGTTTGTTGTGAATTGTTGAATCAAAATGTCTTTAGAGGCAGGGCTTATGACATAAGCACCGCCCACTTTTATAGAACTACTATCTCCTATAAATGATGCTTGAGCATTTTCTAGACTGCAGGTAGCTAAAACCTCTGATGCATATGCAGGCCCATCATTTTTTATAAAAAGCTGAATGTAAGCAGTTTCATTGACATTAATTAATCCATTGCCATTGTCGTCTTTTACTACTTTAAAATCTTGCAATTCAATTTGGGTATCTTGTGCACCATTTTTAGCTTTGATGTCATACTTATTTAAACGTTCTTTTGTGCAATTAGAGGACAATAAAATAATTAGGATAGATAGGATATAATTATTCATGATTTATTATTTTATTAGAATAGCAATATTGATGTTTTTTTGATTTTGAGTAACTGATAACGAAGGTTTTAATTTCCGCTCTTTTATTTTATTGTATTTCCCTTGTTGGTAAACACTATAAATATCTAAAAGCCAAATTGCTGCAGCAGTACCAATAGATAATTTCATGCCTATCATATTGTTCTTATATTTTTCATAATATGAATCCATTTCTTGTTGACTTTTAGAAATCATGTAATTGTTGTAATTTCTATCAGCTTTATTTTTTAAAACAAGTCCTGCAACTGCAAAGCCACTAGTAAATGTTAGGGTGCTTAATCCTTTTGCAGAACGTGTTATTAGGGATTTTCCGAGACCCGGCACAAGTAAAGATAAAAATGCCATACCTGGTCCTCCGAATGATTTATAGGATTTGAATTGAGGAGCGATATCTTTTGTAATTCCGTCTATGGTTATTGTACCTACATCAAAAAAGTATCTGCCATCTATAGAGTCTGGTAATGCCTTTTTAAGTTGAAAAAAGTTAACGGACTTATCATTTATTTTCTTCTCTCCCCCTTTTATTATAACGCTGGTTGCACGTGTTTTTGTTTCGATCTGATAATTACATATTGATTTTGCATTTACGTAATATCCATATTTTGCAGCAGGTTTAGGGTAATCAAAAGGCTTAGCTATAATTGTATCCGAAAGCTGTTTACTCCCTATCCCATCTAATTGAAGCCCCAAATTTCCTTTTTCATTACAAGTGAAAATTACTTTACAAATGGTAGATGGCCCAACATAATAGTTTAGTAATTGAGTTTTGTAATTTTTTCTAAAATCAAGAATGCCTGTTTTAGGAAAATCAAGGTAATTGAAAACATATGTATTTAGCTGCTTGATGCTATCTAGGATTATGGAAACCCTTTGTTTTTTGATTTCAATGCTAGTATCATGAAATGCATTCAATGACAGGTTGTAGTAATTTAACGCTTCCTTGTATTTATTTTGATTGAAAAATTGGTTTGCTGTTAAGCTTAAATTTTTAGCATCTTCTTGTTTTGCTTTGAGTAATTTTATCTCAGTTTCCAATTTCATTTTTAGTGCAAATTCAGCCGTTTCTTTTTTTAGTAGAGTTATATACTCGGCTAATTCATTTTTATCCGCTAGTGTGATTTTTGGATTCTTCTGGATTGTATAAGTTATTTCGCCTTTGCCATGACACTTGTTATCGTTCGAAGGATATTTTTTTAAACATTTTCCTGTTCCATTGCAATCAGGACAAGAAATGGCAGAAGAAGTAAATTCCATTAAAGTACCTGTGCTATAACATTTTTGGCAAGTCTTATGACCGTTACAAAATGAACATTTAATTCCATATACTTGCCCCTGACCATTGCATCTGTTGCATTCTCCAGAACCTTTGCAAGTTGGACATTTTCGTTCTTTAATTTCTTCGGAGTATTCTTTGATTTTCTTTTCTCCTGCACATCGAAGACAAGTTCCATCACATTCTCCGAATCCTAATTCTAAAATATCTCTGCACATTCCCGGATATCCTTTACAAATAGGACAAGTTTCCGTGAAATTTATTTGACCATTCCCGTCACAATTATCACACGACCTATTTTTTGAAATGTAGCCTCTATAACATTTAGGACAACCATCCGAGCCATTGCTTAAAATGGGTTCTGTTAAATTCTGAGCAGAAATATTAAATACAATTAATAGCATTGCTAAAAAAGAAATGATCTTCATAAAATGAAAATACGAATAAATTTTATTAAAAATATTTTTTGTTAAAATTTTTCACAACGTAAACTGGTTACGTAGTAGTAACTTCGCTTTGCAATCATAATCATAAACTAAATGAACATTTTCCACTTCAAACCCTTTGATTTAGACCATCTTGGTTGTCATGTGACCACACTCGCTAAATCCCATTTTAAAAATCAACCCGAATTTTCTTATCAATGGCCCAAAAAAATATTTTAAAAAAAAACCAAAATATGTCAAATCTGACATTGTCAGTTTCGAAATAATAATCAAATTTTACATGTGAATATATCAAAAGCCGAATTAAGCACCTCGATAGGGATAGTTTTACGCGATTTGAGATTAGCAGAGAATAAAAGCATAGAGACACTTTCGAATGAAATAGATATTGGATATTCCCAATTATCTAGAATAGAAAGGGGCAAGATAAATACATCTATCTATCAACTCTACAGAATCTTATCTGTGTTAAGAATACCTATGGATACATTTTTAGAAATTCTAAAAATGACGATCATCAAACAAAGAAAATCAAAAAGAAGATCTAAAAGAAAAAAACGAAAAAATGAAAAAGGAAAATAGCGAATAACATTAGCAACAGCTCATTCGTACCAAATAGGATTAACTAATTATTACCCTTGCCAAATTTGATTCCTATAAGGTCAACTTAACTGTTGGCCTTTTTTGTAAAATTGAATGTAAGCTTGCAAAGGACTAGTAAGATTTATCATCTATGCTTTCATAAATTTTAGCATAACTAATGTATCGTTCCTCTGAAATTGTACCTAAACGAACTGCTTCTTTAACTGCGCAGCCAGGCTCATTTAAATGCAAACAATTATTGTATTTACAGTTTACCAATTCTTTTTTTATCTCTGGGAAATAGCCCGACAATTCGGCTTTTGAAATAGAGACAACCCCCAGCTCTCTGATGCCTGGAGTGTCTATTAATTGTCCACCGTCTATTAAATCATGCATTTCGGCAAATGTGGTAGTGTGCATTCCTTTTCCACTCCATTCAGAAACTTCTTGTGTGAAAATATCTTTTTCGGGTAAAATTTTATTAACTAAAGTCGATTTTCCAACTCCACTGTGGCCAGTAACTAAACTCACTTTGTCTTTTAGTAAAGAAAGAAAATCATCTATTCCTTCATTTTTTTCAGCTGAAATTAAAAGCACTTGATAGCCTATTTCATTGTAAATTTTTTTAACTTCTTCAAAATAGGCAAGGTCTTCTTGTTCCAGCAAATCTGATTTATTGAAAATAATTACAGCCGGAATTCGGTAAGCTTCGCAGGTTACTAAAAATCGATCGATGAAACCTAAAGATGTTTTTGGATCTTTCAAGGTTGCAATAATGAGGCTTTGATCTAAATTGGAGGCTACAATATGAATTAAATGCTTGCTGTGGGGCGATGATCGAACTAAATAGTTTTTTCGTTTGTCTATCCCAATAATCATCCCTGTTTTTTCTTCAATATCTTCTAACTCAATACTGACAATATCTCCAACAGCGATAGGATTGGTTGAGGTAATTGTTTTATCTAACTTGAATTTCCCTTTTATTCTACAATTGTAAAAAAGTCCATCTTCTGCCTTGACAATATACCAACTCCCTGTAGATTTATAAATGGTTGCTTTCAAAAAATAATATTATTTCAACTTGATGTTATACATTTTTGAATTAAAAACAACTGTTGCATCATCATCGCAATTGCCTTCACCATAGTTTATAGTTCGTAAAGCGTGCCCTTGTGGTTGCAACTCAACTTTTCCTTCATTAATATGTTTGCACAATACTCTGTCATAAACCAGTGGTTTTGTGATATTGCTTGCAAAATAAACTTTATATTGATTTAACCCGTTTCCACTGCCAATGTATTCAAAAACATCATCGCTCCAAACAGGAGTTGTAGAACCTTCTATTTGTGTTCTATCTCGATCAGCATTCCAAACCAACGTGTCTAATACCAATGGTTTTAAGTATTTTCCTTTCGTAAATACTTTATAATAAGGCTGTGAAGCTATGTTGCGGCCATTGTTTGTCATTGCAATGGTTCCAAAAACTTGATGCTCATCGATAAAATAATTTTCGAAAGAAATACTGACAGTTCCTAAAGAATCTGCATAGTTTGTGCCTGTATAGCTAATTAATATTTTACCTTTTCTATTTCTTCCATCGGTACACAAACAATTAACAGCACCAAAATCGATCGTGATTTTTCTAGGCATGCTCACTTTGTCATGCGTTACATAAGTACAGTAGTTTTTATAATTTGATAAAAATTCTCCAGTTTGTTTTGTAGCTGCATCATCTGCAATATCGATTGCATTGCTGAAAATCATTTCTCCTGTGGTTTGATCAACTGCATAACTCGTATCTGTATCTCGTTCTCTTACACATGAAGCGAAAGAAAATAAACCAATTAAGCCAAGAAGCATTAGGTGAGTATATTTCATTTTTTCAATTTCTTTAAAATATCGTTTAAAAGTAGTACAAATCGATTAATTCGGAGTAAATATTTTTAAAAATTTACATCTCAAACATCAAATAGTGCATAAAATCACTGAAAATTGAAAGTTTCTGTGTCGGTTACGATATAAAAAAATACAGAATTCAACATTCTTCTTTCCTAGTTGGAATTACCATTTTATTTGTAAAAAAATGGCGGTAGGCATATTTAGCAAAATGGTAGTAGCTGTGTTGTCTGTTTTTGAGCTTGTAATGTCAGATGGTTGACCTTGAAAATTATTGGTTGTAGTCACATCGGTTTTGGTATTTCCATGTTTAAAATAATAATTCAACTCTGTCCCAATAAACACACGTGCATTTATTTTATAACGTAAATTCATGGCTGGTCCACCACCAAATCGGGCAATATTGCTTTTGCTAGTGATGACTGTTTTTTGAAAATTAAATTCTTGAGCAGAAATGGTATTGTTGTATAATAAATCATATAAAATATGAAAAGAAAATTGGGAAGTAAATTTTCGAGTCAACGGAATTTGTTTCTGAACACCTATTCTAAAATATAAATCATTGATATTCGTTTCTTTTTTTGTGTTTCCATCGTTGTCAAAAATATTATTGAAAGTATAACCTAAACCGGCATCTACACCCCAGTTTGAGCGTATGTTACTAGCAGTATATGTTAATAAATATGGGTTATTAATGGTAGGATTATTATTGCTAAAATTAAATACCTGTCGAATTAATTGATTGGCTTGAACTCCCAAAACATGATTCCATTTTTTTTGTTTGCAACATGCCGAATCTTGCGCAGTTGATTGAATAGAAATGAAAAGACAAAAGCCTATAATTATTTTTTTTAAACACATGTTTTTATCTTGATTTAAAAGGGCTCGATAAATTAGGATTCGTAATGGTTTTATAATCTGTCATGCTGCCTAAAAAAGCAATGATTGCTTTTTTATCACTTTCACTAATGTTTAATGAAATAGGCGTTCCATCAGGGTTTTGTAGGCGATTATCTAAATGGCTGTTCGCTTTGATATTGTTGCTATAATGTTCTATCACATCTTCTAAAGTTTTAAATCGACCATCGTGCATATAAGGTGCAGTTAATGCTACATTGTGTAAATCTGGTACTTTAAATTTTCCTTCATCTGCACTTGAATTACTTACATTCATTCTTCCTTTATCGTTGTTATTTAAGTCCAAGCCAATGTTTGCAAAATCTTCACTCATATAGGGTCCAACATTTGGATGATGACATCTTGCACAGTTATAAGTGGTATTAAACAATTGTTCGCCTTGTTGTTCTAAAGCCGATAATGGATGAAGTTGTGTCCCATTAAACATTTTAGACTGATCAAATCGAGCATTTTGAGTTGTTATTTGACTGATAAATTGCACCATTGCATTTGCTAAAATCGTCATGTCTAATTTGTCAACTTGATAGGCATTTTGGACCAAAGATTTGTAATATGGAAGTTGGTTCAATTTTGCAATCAATGCTTCAGGATTGTCCATGCCCATTTCAATATGATTCGCGATGGGTTTTGAAATCAATGAGGTTATATTTCTTTCTCTTCCGTCCCAAAACAATGGGGTATTTATTTCGAATCCAATATTCATTATTGAATTGGCTCCTAAATTTTGAATAGCAATGGAATTTCTTCCTGTTAATTTATTTTCAAACCCTCTGCTTTGAGCTACATTGTCTGCAAAAGCTACTTCTTGTCTGTGGCAACTGGCACATGAAATCGAATTGTTTACAGACAATGCTTTGTCATAAAATAATACCCTTCCTAAATGTATTTTAGCATTCCATTCTGGAGAAGTTGATTTGAAACCATAATCTGGTTCATTAGGATCTAAATAGGTTTCAGCAATTTTGCTATTCTCAAATTTATTACAAGATATAATGGTAATAAAACCAGCAATCAAGCTAAAAACCAATATTTTATTCGTAAAGTATGTTTTCATGATTTATTATTAGTTTAAAGTTAGGATGTTTTTAAATTAAGACGAAAAATAAATGGAAATTGTTAGTAGAATTTATTAAAATCAACAGCTGTGTATGGCTTCTGCTAATACCTTAATGAGGTGATTATTTTTTTCTAAAGCATTGCCAACAACAATAATATCAGCTCCAGCTTGGCAATTCGCAATGGCTTTTTCTGGAGAAGAAATGCCACCACCCACAATCAACGGAATTGAAATTTGGTTGGAAACTTTTTGAATCATTTTTTCACTGATAGGGTTAATTGCACCGCTGCCAGCATCCATATATAAAACATTTTTCCCTAAAAACTCCCCAGCAATGGCAGTACATACAGCAATATCATCTTTGTCGAATGGAATAGGCGCACTGTGGCTCATATAGGAAACTGTTGTTGGTTTTCCTCCGTCAATAACAATATAACCAGTTGAAATAATCTCGAGTCCACTCGCTTTTATCTTGGGTGCAGAAACGACATGTGCTCCTATCAACAATTCTGGATTTCTACCAGAAATCAAAGATAAATACAATAGAGCATCCGCTTCTTTACTTACTTGAGATGGACTGCCAGGAAATAAAATAACAGGTATCGAACTTTTAGATTTAAATGTTTTTATGCATTCGTCTAAGTGATTGCTCAGCATTAAACTTCCACCCACAAACACGTAATCGACGTTTGCATCGTTACACAATTGAGCTGTTTCAATAATTTGATCCATATCGGTATTGTCCGGATCTATCAAAACGGCAAATGCTTTTTTATTCTGCTTTCGCAAGTTTACTAAACTATTAAGTACTGAGCTAGAAGACATGCGACAAAGATATTAATTAAAATGAGATAATATAATAAGCAAACTTTTTTGCCCGAAACACAGTCTATCTTATATTTATGTTATATTTACTTCACGTTATGATAAAAAAATTACTATTAATCACCACCTTATTATCTTGTTTTGTATCAGATATCAATGCTCAAAATTGGGTTTGGGCACAACGCTATGGGATGCGAAAAGGCAATAAAGTATCGTGTGTAAAAACAGATGACTCTGGATATGTATATATAGCAGGGTATTTTACACAACAAATTACATTGGGAACAAATGCGTTGCCCTTAGCGTATACCATAAATCAAAGTAGTAAAGAAGCATTTATAGCAAAATTAGACAGCAACGGGTATTGCTATTGGGCTCGAAGTGGAGGCAGTGTTTTTGATGACCGAGTTTTAGGAATGGATGTGGACAGTGCTGGGAATAGCATTATTGTAGGTACATATTACGGTACAACGTTTACTATGGGACCTGTAGTACTTAATAACTCGGGGTTAGGAGGAGGAGACCAAGGTTTTATAATGAAACACGATCGAAATGGAAATTTGTTATGGGGTCGGTTTGCTGGAAGTAAATCATACGGAGACGACCATGCCTACGATGCAGTGTTTGATAAAAATGGAAATGCCTATATTATTGGTTTTATAACAGGGGACACCCTCACTTGTAGCGGTCAAATTCAATATCCAAATGTAAATGCGGGTACAGCACTTTTGCACAAACAATGTTATTGGATTGCCAAAGTAAATGCCAATGGAATGTTTCAATGGGTAAGAACTTTTGGCAATTTACCATGGGATCTTTCAGTTGGTAAATATGTAGAACGTGATGCGGCTATTTGTGCTGATCAAGCAGGAAATATTTATGCTACAGCAGGTTTTGATGGTACAAATAAAAAATTTGGAACCAATATTTTTAATAGCGCAGGCGGACACGATATTTTTGTAATAAAATATGACACCTCTGGAAACTATATTTGGTCTACCAAAGGTGGAAGTAATAAAGATGATTGGAGCAATGGAATTTGTTCAGACAAACAAGGCCATATCTACATTACAGGCGAACATCGAGATTCATTAATAGTAGATACTGTATTGGTAAAAAACTATGACAAACGAGATGTATTTGTTATGAAGTTTGATGCTGTTACTGGCAAACCCATTTGGGGTAAACGGGCTGGAAGTAACTTAGGAGGAGAAAGAGGAAATGATGTTATTGCGGATGAGTATTGCAATGTTTATGTATGTGGAGATATTAATGAAGGTGCAAAATTTGGAGATAAAATTATAACCCCAACCGGCAGAAGTTTAGAAGCATTTGTAGCGAGAATTACTCCTGAAGGAAAATGGATGTGGGTTGCAACTGGTGGTGGTATTGATAGCAGCGATCGTTGCAATGCAGTAGCCAGAGGTAAAGGGAAACAGTTGTATGCAGTTGGGTTTTTTAGAACAAATGCAACCTTTGGCGCAACAACATTAGTAATCAACACAGCCACCGACTCGAGTGATGGATTTTATACAAGGTTAGATGATAATATGTTAAATAAAGGAGTTGATTATGATTTAAACTACCCAACTAAAACAACACTGTGTTTTGGAGATACAGCTCACCTTAAAGTTCCTAAACATGGTTTTTTAAGCATAGTGCCAGGCACTGGTTTTACAACCAACAGCGATTCTACTCAACTCATTTTTTCACCAACCACCAGCACCACTTATACAATCATTGGCGCCAGTGAAGGAATTTGTGTAGATTATGATACCATAACATTTACCATGAATGTATCATCCAAAAATTATGAATTATTCTTGCCTGAGGATACAGTTATTTGTCCGGGTGAAAGCATCATTTATCCAGTTCAGAAAGGTGATTTTTTAAAGGTAACCCCAATGAATGGCGTCGTTTTTAATTCGGACTCCACTATAATTACATTTACACCATCAGTAACTACAAAGTATAATGTATTCGGTTACATTTTAGGTTTTTGTCCAGTGTTTGATTCTGTATCTTTTACCGTAAAATTGGCAACTAAGCCTACTATAAATTTCGAAGTTACTCCTAAAGTTGCCTTAATTCAAGATCCTACATTTACCTTAAATAATTACACTACTGGAGCAAGCACGTATCAATGGTTTTTAGGATCCAATCTTTTTTCCATTTCCAAATCAACTACTGTAAAACAATATGAGGCTGGAGAATATTGCTATACACTCGTTGCAAAATCAATGGAAGGTTGCATTGATTCAGGTACAAACTGTGGAAAGATAATCAACGATGAACGCGTATTTTTTCCAAATGCCTTTACTCCGAATGGAGATTTTAAAAACGATGAATTTAAAGCATTCTTATACAATATTGATTTAGATAGAATTACTGATTTTTCAATATTAATTGTAAATCGATTTGGAGAAATAGTATTTAAATCCAACAATCCAGCTTTAGGTTGGGATGGAAATTTGAAAACAAAAAAATGTGATATTGGAACCTATTATTATGTTTGTAAGTTTACAACCCCGGAAGGAAAAAAATATGATTTAAAAGGTGACATACTTTTGATAAGATAAAATAAATGTCGAAACTACAACCTAATTTGCAATCATCAAGGAGCTAGAGAATGGGCAGATTTAGAACGATTTGGTTTGCCTAAAACACTCGCTGTGTTTAGTTTAAAACTGGGAATTAGTTTCGTTTATAAAATGAAATAACAAGCCGGCTAAATTTAATATCAGATTCAATTATCATAAAGGAATTCTTTACTTTTGTAATCTATGTTTCATATTCAGTCTCCTTACAAGCCAAATGGCGACCAACCTGCTGCCATCGAAAAATTGGTGAAGGGTGTAAATGACAATGAACAATATCAAACTTTATTGGGCGTAACGGGTTCAGGCAAAACCTTTACCATTGCCAACGTGATTCAGCAAACCGACAAACCTACTTTGGTGCTAACCCATAACAAAACATTGGTTGCGCAATTATATGGGGAACTTCGTGCTTTTTTTCCAGACAATGCCGTGGAGTATTTCGTTTCCTATTACGACTATTATCAACCTGAAGCTTACTTGCCTTCAACAGGTGTTTATATCGAAAAAGATTTGGCCGTCAATGCTGAATTAGAAAAGCTTCGTTTAAGAACAACAGCAAGTTTGTTGAGCGGTCGAAGAGATATTATTGTGGTAGCGTCGGTTTCGTGTATTTATGGTTTGGGCAATCCTAAAGATTATGAAAATGGAATTATTCGCATTTCAAAAGGTCAAAATTATGGTCGAAATAATTTTTTGCATCAATTAGTAAATGCCATTTATACACGCAGTGCGATGGAGTTTGATCGTGGAATGTTTCGAGTGAAAGGAGATACGGTAGACATCAATTTGCCGTATGCTGATTATGGTTATCGGATTATTTTTTTTGGTGATGAGATAGAAGAAATTCAACGAATAGAAACTGTTACAGGAAAAAAAATCGTTTCAATGGATGATGCGGCTATATTTCCTGCAAATATTTATTTAGCACCTCAAGACCAAATGAAAAATATCATTCATGAAATACAGGATGAAGCATTAAGTCAAGAAGAATATTTTAAACGAGAGCAAAAATTTGCGGAAGCTCAGCGTATAAAAGAACGGGTAGCTTATGACATTGAAATGATTCAAGAACTGGGATATTGTAAAGGAATTGAAAACTACTCCCGTTTTTTAGACAGAAGAAATCCGGGCGACAGACCATTTTGTTTGATTGATTATTTTCCAAAAGATTTTTTAATGGTGATTGATGAAAGTCATGTAACCATTCCTCAGGTGAGTGGAATGTATGGAGGTGATCGCGCTCGAAAATTAAATTTGGTAAGCTATGGTTTTCGTTTGCCTTCGGCATTAGATAATCGCCCATTAAATTTTAATGAATTTCAAGGCTTGTTGGGACAAACTATTTTTGTGAGTGCAACGCCTGGAAACTATGAATTAGATTTGTGTGAAGGAGAAGTGGTTGAGCAGGTAGTGCGACCTACGGGCCTTTTGGATCCACCGATTGAAGTGCGACCAAGTATCAATCAAATTGATGATTTGATGGATGAAATTGATAAACGGGTTGCCAATAATCAACGCGTTTTGGTGACTACTTTAACCAAAAGATTATCCGAAGAGCTATCAAAATATTTGCATAAAATAAATATCAAATGCAAATATTTACACAGTGGCATTGAGGCATTGGAGCGAGTAGAAATTCTTCGAGATTTACGATTGGGAAATATTGATGTATTGATTGGAGTCAATCTTTTACGAGAAGGATTGGATTTGCCAGAGGTCTCCTTAGTGGCTATTTTAGATGCCGACAAGGAGGGGTTTTTAAGAGATGAGCGGTCATTAACTCAAACTGCAGGACGTGCTGCACGTAACAGTGAAGGCTTGGTTATTTTTTATGCAGATAAAATTACAAAGAGCATGCAAAATACAATGGACGAAACTGAAAGACGTCGATTTAAACAAATTGCCCACAATACAGCGTTTAACATTACGCCTACAACAGTTACCAAATCGATTGAAGAAATTTTAGGTCAAACCGCTGTTTTGGAAATAAAAAATTATGATGAAAGTAAATACTATGCTTCCAAAGAAGATGATTATGGGATGGTTGCAGAGGAAACTAAAACGGATTATAAAACCGCAAAAGAATTAGAAAAAGACATTGCTCAAATTAAAAAACAAATGGAAAGAGCATCTAAAGATTTAGATTTTATTGAAGCAGCTCGCTTGAGAGATATTATGTTGGACTTAAAGAAAAAAATAAAATAGGCAAAATTTTAACATTTTGAAACAATACACAACAGGTTACCTTTTTCATGAATGGGTATTAATAGTAAACAATTAAAATTATAAAAAATGAAAAAAGTAAAATTCGCAATCTTGGCATTAGGCCTTGCATCATTCGTAGCTTGTAATGATGAAACAAAAAAAGAAGAAACCGTAACCGCTCCTGTTGAAAATACGGAATCAGTAGAAGGAGTTTCAGGATCTAATGAAACAACAACTGCATCTATTGATTCAGCTTCTGCAAAAATTAAAGAAGCGGCAAGCGCAACCAAAGAAGCAGCTGGAAATGCTTTAGACGATGTGAAAGAAGCAACCAAAGAAGCAAGAGGGAATGCTTTAAATGATGCGAAAGAAGCAACTAAAGAAGCAGCTGAAAAAACTAAAGAAGCGACAGAAAAAGCAAAAGAAGTTGCTGGAAAAACAAAAGAAGTTGCAGAAAAAGCGGCATCAAATTTTAAAGACGCTGCTAAAAAAACAGCTGCTGAAGCAAAAGAAGCATTTAAAAAATAAATTGTTTTTATTATCTAAACAA